>CAMLEF010000120.1 GCA_946478675.1 uncultured Flavobacteriales bacterium
GGAAATGATCGTCAGCAAAAACTATTCGACGGTGCAGCTCGGTTTTTTGCCCTTTTGGGATAAGCCGCCGCTCTTCATCTGGATGCAGGTGCTGTCGATGAAAGTTTTCGGCATCAATGAATTTGCCGCGCGTTTTCCGAATGCGGTTTGCGGCATTGTGACGCTGCTCGTCATCTACCACACCGGCCGCCGGATCTACGACGAGAAATTCGCGCGCTACTGGACGCTGGCGTTTGCCGGATCGCTGCTGCCCGCTTTCTATTTCCATTCCGGCATCATCGATCCGTGGTTCAACCTGTTCATCTTCCTCGGCATTTTCCAGTTCGTCATTTACACCAATGAATTTCCGTCTTCGTCGACGCAAAAGTTTTTCAACCGGAACATTTTCCTTTCCGCTTTCTTCATCTCGCTCGCCGTATTGACGAAAGGCCCGGTGGCATTGCTGGTGTTCGGTCTTTGCTTCATCACCTGGCGCGTCCGCACGCGACGCAAAGTGATGAGCTGGCAACACTTTTTCCTCTATGCGATCGTCGCGGCGCTGATTCCCGGCCTTTGGTTTCTCTCGCTCATCGTCAGCGGCAAAGGCAACCTGATCATGGAATTCCTGCTGTACCAGATGCGCCTTTTCAACACGGAAGACGCGGGGCACGGCGGCAGTTATTTCTATCACGTCATCGTGTTGCTGGTCGGTTGCTTCCCGGCTTCCGTTTTCGCGATCCAGCCGGTGATCAAGAAATCGTCCGATACGCCGTTCGAGCTGCACATGCTGAAGTGGATGCGCATTTTATTTCTCGTTGTGCTCATCCTCTTCTCGATCGTGAAGACGAAGATCATTCATTACTCGTCGCTGTGCTGGTTCCCGCTCACGTATCTCGCGGCGTATTCGTTCTACAAACTTTCTTCCGGGCATTTCGAATGGCGGCGCTGGATGGGCATCGCGATTACGGCGCTTGCGACACTCTACATCGCGGCATTCACGCTTCTTCCGTTCATCGATCATTTCAAAGCGGACATCCTGTCTTCCGTCAAAGATCCGTTTGCGGCGGGCAACCTGCAGGTCAATGCGCACTGGAAAGGTTTCGAATGGATCACCGGGATCCTTTTCGCGGCGGGCGTTTTTGCGGCGCTGTTCTTTTTCCGCAAGAAGAATTTCGAACGCGGCTTTCGTTTCCTGTTCATCGGAACGCTCGTAACGACGACGCTGGCTGCCGTGCTGTTCACGCCGCGCGTAGAAGAATATTCGCAGGCCACCGCCATCGATTACTGGGAACGCCACAGCTACAGCGAATTTTATCTCGAGACGATCGGCTACAAAAGCTACGCGCATTATTTCTACGGCAAAGTCCAGCCCACGATCGCCGGCAACCCGTATTTCGAAAAATACAAATCCGAAAACGCCGCGAAGCTTTACAACAAGAACCTCTCGCAATCCGAAAACGAAATCGCGCTCCGCCGCGAATGGATGCTGAGCGGCCCCATCGATCATCCCGCGTATTTCATTTGCAAAAACACGTTCCGCAAAGAGGTAGAACGTTATTACCCGACGCTCCGCTTCACCGGCGAGAAGAACGGATTTGTCTTCTGGGAACGCATCCCGCAATGAAGAAGGTGAACCACGGAGACACGGCGACACGGAGTTAGCAGAACGAATTAGCGGAACTGCTCCCATCTTTTTATTTCGTTAATCAGGGGAGCCATCCTGAGTCATCTATCAGAGGTAGGAGCTTCCCAACATTTTCTTTCGTTGTCTGGCTGAACCCAAACATTTTTTCTCGTTGTCTGGCTGAGTAGCGGAGCGTATCGAAGCCAGGCAACGAGAAAAAAGCCGCCCTCATCACTGAGAGCGGCTTTCCAAAACAAGAAATCCGGGGTTTAATGGTTCACCGTGATGCGGCTGACCGTTTTGCTGTCACCGGCTACCAGCTCGACCATGTACATGCCGTTGCTGAGGTTCGCGGTGTTGAGCTGTGCGGACTGGTTGCCGGCGCTCAGCTGGCCCATTGCGGTGCTGGACACGAGCTCACCGACCGTGTTGTAAACGTTCACCGTTACGTTCTCATTCTGCGAGAGCGTGAAGTTGACGTTCATCAGGTCGTTCGCCGGGTTCGGGAAGAGCAGCATGCCGTTCACCGTGCTGTTCTGCTCGTCGATGCCCGTTACCGAAGTCAGGTTGATGTTGTCGAGATAGAGGTTGTTGCCGTAGCCGTTCGTAGAAACGAATTTCACGAATACGCTCGACTGCCCGATGTACGCGTTCAGCGAAACCGTTTCGTTTCTCCAGTCGTTTGCTGAAGTCGGCGTCCATGCAGAGGTAGAAGCTGCGCCGGTACCGAGCGTAGAACCTGCCTTGTCGTATACGTTCGTCCAGGTAGCGCCGCAATCAGTGGACACAAACACCTGCAGTCGCTCGTAGTACGAAGCGTCATACGGATGGTAAGCCACATCGAACGTCAGCGTGGAGCTCGTCGCTGCGGCCAGGTTCACCGGCTTCACGATGAGCTCGTCCTGCTGGCCGGAGCCTGCATAGTTGTAAGCATCGAGCTTGATCGACGGAGCCGGGTTGCCGACACTTGCGTTGCGCGCCCAGGTCGTTGCGTTATCCGTGTTGATGAGCGCCCAGTCGGTCGGCGGATAGGTTACTGCCGTAAAGCCTTCCTGCACCGGCGGAGCAACAGCCGTCGCCGTGTTCACATAGAACGGATAGGTCGACGTGTTGTTGTTATTGTTGTTGTCGGTGCCGTTGTTCGGGTTGCTGGTGGTGACCGTCAGCGTGTGCGAGCCGGGCGTTACCGACTGCGATGCGAGCGTGATGGTGGTCGACTGTCCTGCAGCGAGGTTGCCGGTCCAGGTGTAGTTCTGGTTCGGGCCGTTGTCGATGTTGTAGGTAACGTCGCAGGAAGTAAGCGCCACGCTCATGCTGTTGTTCTTCAGCGTGAAGGTCGGCGAATAGGTTTGCGAGCACGCCAGTGATGCAGCGCTGGTCGGCAGCGCATCGAGCGGGAACGAGCAGGTGTTCATCGAAGCCACGAGCGTCGCTTCATCGACCTGGCCTACTTCGTAAATTTTATTGTCCGGGCAGATCATGTAGATCGTCGGGAAATACGCGATCGCATACTGCTGATCCCAGCTATTGATGGTTGCCGCTGCCGGATCGATGATCGGGTACGGAGAACCGGTTACCCAATCGCCCTGCGTGTTGCCTCCGGTGCCGTTCAGGTCAGCGCTGGTGGTAGAACCGTCGCCTTCGATGAAGAACACATGGCACATCTGGTCGATCGTGCCGCTCGGGCCGTGATGCGTGTACAGGTCATCGAGCGCGTGCGTGTTGTGGTAGTTCCAGCAGGGACCGCACCAGGTGGCAGACACGTCGATGAAAACGGTTTTTCCCTGCGCCGTCAGGTTGTAGAGGTGCCAGGAATTGCCGTTGATGTCGCTGAGCGTCCAGTCAGGAGCCGTGCTCCCGTTGGTCAGCTGCGCAAAGCCGGAAGTAGCGAGAGCGATACCGGCGAAGAGCGTAAGGGCTTTTTTCATGTTGAGTTTGTTTGTGTTGTTGAGCAAGTGAATTAGTACTCAATTTTCCGCCTTTTGATCGTAAAAGTCAATAGCGCGTCAAAATAGAGCAAGGATTAGCTAAAATTGAGCAGGCTGCCGTTTATTGATGAGGTCCTGAATAAATGCGGTGATAATACACGTGGTTTTCATCGTATTCGGTGAAGAAGGTCGTGTCGTTATGCAGCGCCATACTACCCGTCAATGAGAGCGTGAAAGAGCTTTGTGTTGTGCTGTCATAGCCCGTGGGGTATGCCGAAAACGTAAGGCTGCGGCGATTGGAAAAGTTTCCGCCTGCATAGATGACCCATAGTCCGCCACCTATCCACGTGTGCGATGCCTGGTCATAATTCGCCAATGTCCAGTTGGTGCCCATCGTTACATAAAAAGTAGAATCGGTTGAACCGAAACCGGTAAGGCTTACGACCTGTCGATGATCGAAACCTGCATTTCCCAGGGAGTCCAGCGCAAAAACAGAATCCGTCGCATGAGAGGTTCCGTAATAAGCGGGAATCAGCACCAGGCCATGCTGGGCTGCGGGAACATATGGCCCGGTATGCGGAACATCGTCCTTGCGGCAGGCGTTTAGCAGCAACACAACCAGGAAAACAGCAACGTATCGCATAGCGGTTATTTCTTCCTGAAAGATAAACCTTCGGAAGCTACATCGCAAGGACAATTCCCGGTAGCTTCCCATGCAATAACGATAATGCTTATTTCTTCGGCTGGCGGTAGATCTCGCTTTTCATCAATCCCCATTTGTTGAAGCGGTGTTTCAGCGAAACGCTCATGCAGCCGATGCCGTATTTCATGCTGCGGCGGAAATTGATGGAAGAAGCTTCTTCGAAATATTTCGTCGGACAGGTGATCTCGGCGATCTCGAAATCCGCGTACACGATCTGCGAGAGCATCTGGTTGTCGAAAACGAAATCGTCGGAATTCGCGTGGTAGTTGATGCCTTCGAGCACTTCTTTCGAGAACGCGCGGTAACCGGTGTGATATTCGGAAAGCTTCTGGTTGATGAGCACGTTCTGCGCGAACGTGAGGCAGCGGTTGAAGATGTATTTGTAAATCGGCATTCCTCCGCGGAGCGCGCCTTTCCCGAGAATACGCGAGCCGAGCACCACAGGATACACGCCGTTCGCGATCAGGTACGCCATCGAATGGATCAGCTTCGGCGTATACTGGTAATCCGGGTGCAGCATGATGACGATGTCGCCGCCCAGTGACAGCGCTTTGTCGTAGCAGGATTTCTGGTTGCCGCCGTAGCCTTTGTTCTTCTCGTGGCGAATGATGTGCCGGATGCCGATCTCCCGCGCGACTTCAATCGTACGGTCACGGCTGGCGTCATCCACAAGAACGACTTCGTCCACGATATCAAAAGGAATTTCGTCGTACGTCCGACGCAGCGTCAGCTCCGCATTATAAGCGGGCAGAACAATCACCAGTTTTTTTCCGAGAATCATTGGCGGCAAAGATAAACGATGTGCCGATATGCCAATGTGCCGGTATGCCGATGGTTATTGAACATTGAATATTGAAAAATTCCGGGAAAGAGGCTCCCGATAATCCAGGCGAGACGACTCTTCTCACGACCAGTGCCGTCCCTCCGGGGCTCTCTCGGAATTATCCCCTAACGAATTTTCAATATTGAATGTTCAATTTTCAATTTTTCAATGTGCGCCGGCATTTCGCGCGCATCGACACATTGGCAAATCGGCACATTGGCAAATCGATCTACCCCCAATGGGGTAATTCCCGAACTACACCGTAAAGGCGATGTTTCACTGCTTGCGGCGATCCATTTTTGCGGTATCAACCGCTGAACCAAAAAGACACCTATGAAAGCCAAACACTCGCTCCTCGTTCTGATGACGGCCTGCACGACCGGCCTGTTCGCACAGATGACGGTATCCAAAAGCAACGCCGTATTCGGCCCATTTTTCAAAATGATCAACACCAGCCAGGAAGTAAAGATCGCTCCGCGGCTGACGGTGCAGACGACCGTGCGCACGCGTCCCACGACGGAATTCAGCTTCGGCCGGCTCGGCACGATCCGTTTCGACGGGCAGGACTATACGCCGTTCGGCAAAACCACGCTGAGCTGCGTCGGTAACGTTTCGGAATTCCGCATTTACAAAAAAGACAAAGGCGCCTTCCACGGATTTTACTGGGGACCGTATTTCACCTACACGCATTTCAAGCTGAAATCCGCTTCGGTGCACGCGACGTTTCATGATAACGACGGCGTAGCGTATTACGGCGACGTCAGCCACGTGGTGCGCCTCAACGTAACCGGCGGCGGCTTCCAGATCGGCACGCAGGGCATGTACTTCAAAAATCACATGGCGATCGACTGGACCATTCTCGGGATCGGTCTCGGCTGGATGCGTTTCGAAGGCGGCCTCGAAGCGGAAAACACTTCCGACAATTTCGATTTCCGCAATTACCCGAACGACGTTGCCAACATGCAAATGGGCATCGAGCGCGTCTTCCATTTCAAGCGTGACATCCAGCCGACAAGCATCACCATCGGTGCAGGTCTCCCCTTCCCGATCTTCCGCATGGGCGTTTCCATCGGCGTAGGTTACGGCGGTTCCTGGCATTTCGGCAAGAAAAACAAAGACAAGAAAAACGACGATCAGCAGAACAACGGATCGGGCTCACCGCAAATGCCGCAACAACCGCAGATGCCGTCGGGCGGTAACTGGAGGTAGGGTGCGAATTACGAATCACACGAATATCCGAATTGTACTTACTGCTTAGCAGCCGCAGATGCCTTCATTGCGGTAAACTGGAGGGAGGGTGCGAATTACGAATCACACGAATATCCGAATCGTACCTACTTCTCAGCATTCGCACCATTCGCTTATTCGTAATTCGCCTATTCGTAATCGATTCGTAATTCGGAACAAGTTTAGTTGGGAGAACAGGGAATCGGCGCAGGGAGGAGCCTGCTGCTGGTTCCCTGTTTGATTTACGGTCATTCGGGAATTCGGGGATTCGGATTTGTTAACCTTTACGAATTAGCGGGCGTCCAAATGACCGAATGACCGAATGACCGAATGCCCCATTTCCACCGTACCTTTGCAGCGATGAATTTTCAGCTCATTTCCGATTTCAAGCCCACCGGCGACCAGCCCGAAGCGATCCGCCAGCTTTGCGAAGGTGTAAAGAACGGAACGCCTGCACAGACGCTGCTCGGTGTGACCGGTTCCGGCAAAACATTCACCGTCGCCAACGTGATCCAGCAGGTTGAAAAACCGACGCTGGTGCTTAGCCATAACAAAACGCTCGCAGCGCAGCTGTACAGCGAGTTCAAGCTTTTTTTTCCGAAGAACGCCGTCGAATATTTCGTTTCCTACTACGATTATTACCAACCGGAAGCCTACATCGCTTCGTCGGATACGTACATTGAAAAAGACCTGCAGATCAACGACGAGATCGAGAAGCTGCGACTGAGCGCGACCTCTTCCCTGCTCTCCGGCCGCCGCGACGTGATCGTCATTTCTTCCGTTTCCTGCATCTACGGCATCGGTAACCCGGACGAATTTTCGCAGAGCGTCATCCACATCAAAAAAGGACAGACGATCAGCCGCAACAAATTCCTGCACACGCTGGTGAACTCGCTTTATTCACGCACCGAAGCCGAATTCCACCGCGGCAATTTCCGTGTGAAAGGCGACACCGTCGATATCTACCTCGCTTATGCGGATTATGCCGTGCGCGTCGTTTTCTGGGGCGACGAGATCGAGACGATCGAATCGTTCGAAGTGACTTCCGGGCAGATGCTCGAGAAATACGACAGCCTGAACATTTATCCCGCGAACATTTTCGTCACTTCGCAGGATACGATGAAAGGCGCCATCCGCGGCATCCAGGATGACCTGGTGAAGCAGGTGGAATATTTCAAGTCGCTCGACAAACATCTCGAAGCGAAACGTCTCGAAGACCGCGTGACGTTCGACATGGAAATGATGCGCGAGCTCGGTTACTGCTCCGGCATCGAAAACTATTCGCGCTACTTCGACGGACGCTCGCCGGGATCACGGCCGTTCTGTCTCCTCGATTATTTCCCGGATGATTACCTGATGGTGATCGACGAGAGCCACGTCACGTTGCCGCAGGTGCGCGCGATGTGGGGCGGCGACCGTTCCCGCAAGGAAGCGCTGGTGGAATACGGCTTCCGTCTTCCCGCCGCGCTCGACAACCGCCCGCTGAAATTCGACGAGTTCGAAGCGATGCAGAACCAAACCATTTACGTGAGCGCAACGCCGGCAGAATACGAATTGCAGAAGAGCGAAGGCGTCGTGGTGGAACAGGTCATCCGTCCGACCGGCCTGCTCGACCCGATGATCGAAGTGCGCCCGAGCAAAGGACAGGTGGACGATCTGCTCGATGAAATTCACCGCGTGGTCGAGCGTGACGAACGCATACTGGTGACGACGCTGACGAAGCGCATGGCCGAAGAACTGACGAAATATTTCGCGGGGCTCGGCGTGCGTTGTCGCTACATTCACTCCGACGTCGATACGCTGGAGCGCGTGGAGATCATGCAGGATTTGCGCAAAGGCTTGTTCGACGTGCTCGTCGGCATCAACCTGCTGCGGGAAGGTCTCGACTTGCCGGAGGTTTCGCTGGTGGCGATCCTCGACGCGGACAAAGAAGGCTTCCTCCGCTCGGAACGCTCGCTGGTACAAACGGTGGGCCGCGCCGCGCGTAACGTGAACGGCAAAGTCATCATGTACGCCGACAGGATCACCGACTCGATGCAAAAAACGCTTTCTGAAACGGACCGCCGCCGCAAACGACAGATCGAATATAACTTCGAGCACAACATCACGCCGCGGCAGATCGTCAAAGCGAAAGATGCGCTCAGCGCCGTACTCGAAAAGACACGCGGCTCTTCGAAGAAAACGGAGAAGCCGGATTATTACGTCGAGCCGGAACCGGGTATCCGCGATCTTGCAGCAGAGCCGGTCATGAATTACATGACGAAGGAGCAGTTGCAAAAAGCGATCGCACAAACGCGTAAATCAATGGAAGGGGCCGCGAAAGAAATGGACTTTATCGAAGCGGCGCGACTGCGGGATGAGATGTTCGTGCTGGAAAGGTTGCTGAAGGAGAAAAAATAGTCGTCGGAAAAAAAAGTAAACCTCGAAGGTTTTCGCAAACCTTCGAGGTTTACTTTTTTCAAATGCGATGGCCTTCATCGAAGCGCGATTACAGGACGAGATATTCGCGCGGAAAAATTGCTGAAGGAGAGAAAAAAATAATCCCGGAGGAACGACACTCGTAGTAAAATATAAGAATGGAAAAACAGGAGCCCCGGAGGGGCGGCACTTGCTCCCGACCAGTGCCGCCCCTCCGGGGCTCTTCCATTGTTGGTGTTTCATTTACAACGAGTGTCGTCCCTCCGGGACTATTGATTACTGTCATTTTTACAAGCGGTAACGACAGCCTTCGGGCGGCAAAAAATTATCCGCGTTAGCTATTACCTTTACCCGACCAACCGCTTCCTATGAAACGACTTCTTCTCCTGTCCGGCTGCGCGGCGATCGCGTCGGTGGTTTTCTTCTCCTTCAAAAACGACAACAGCAGGCTCGTCACTTCTTCCGACAACGACTCGACGGTGATTTCGAAAATTTACCGCGAAGCGATGGTGAACGGAGAAGCGTACGAGAATCTCCGCGGACTTTGCACGACTGCGCCGAAACGTCTCAGCGGATCTCCCGGCGCGCAGAAGGCCGTCGATTACATGGAAAGCGTGATGAAGAAATGCGGCTTCGATAAAGTCTGGCTGCAGCCGTGCATGGTGCCACATTGGGTGCGCGGCGAAGCGGAACAGGGCGAGCTCATCGTGCAGGGCAACGGGAAACCGGCCCGTTACCACATGAACGTTTGCGCGCTCGGCGGTTCCGTTGCAACGCCGAAAGAAGGAATTACGGCTCCCGTTGTAGAAGTCGGCAGCTTCGAGGAGCTCGACAAGCTCGGCCGCAAAGGCGTGGAAGGCAAGATCGTTTTCTTCAACCATAAATTCGACGAGAGCAAGCTCAATACGTTCGAAGGTTATGGTGAAGCCGTGCAGTACCGCTGGCAGGGACCGCCCGCTGCGGAGAAATACGGCGCGGTAGCGGTGCTCGTCCGTTCGGTTACCAGCGCGCTCGACACGTTCCCGCATACCGGCACCACGCGCAACGATTCACTCGCCCCGAAAATTCCGGCAGCTGCGCTTTCCACCCTGGATGCAGAAACTCTCCACAGCCGCATGGCAAAAGGAGAAAAGCTCAGCTTCTTCCTGAAGATGAATTGCCAGTGGCTCGCGGATGAAAAATCCTACAACGTCATCGGCGAGATCACCGGCAGCGAGCACCCGGAACAGGTCATCGTTGTGGGCGGCCACCTCGATGCGTGGGAGCTCGGTGATGGTGCGCACGACGACGGCGCGGGCGTAACACAGAGCGTGGAAGCGATTCGCCTTTTCAAAGCGCTCGGCATTCGCCCGAAGCATACGATCCGTTGCGTAGCGTTCATGAATGAAGAGAACGGCGGTCGCGGCGGACATGCGTATGCGGATTCGGCGATCGCGAAAAATGAAAAGCACATCGCGGGACTCGAATCGGATGCGGGCGGATTTACACCGCGCGGTTTCGGACTGGAAATGTCGGCGGAGCAAAAAGCGAAAGTCCGTTCGTGGGCGCCGCTCTTTCTCCCCTACGGCGTCTACGATTTCACGCACGACGACGGCGGCGCGGATATCGGTCCGCTCGCTAAACAAGGCACCGCGCTGATCGGCTTAGAGCCCGACGGTTCGCGTTACTTCGATTATCACCACACGGAAGACGACGTTTTCAGAAACGTCAACAAGCGCGAGCTGCACATGGGCGCCGCCAGTCTCTCCGCGATGATCTATCTCATCGACAAATACGGGTTGTGATAATTTGTTAATGGGTTAATGTGCTAATCTGCTAATGCCCGCGAAATGCTTGCGCTCATTAAAAATTCAATCTTCTTTTTCAGGAAAATGAAGTCTGAAAAGAATAGTTGAATTTTGAATGCGGGAGGCCAGTGCGTATCAGCACATTGTCACATTAGCAAATTAGCAAATTGAATACCCCTATCGGCAAAACCTATTTCCACCGGCCGCCGAAATCTGACTATCTTTGATCCACGAAATCAAAAAATACTCATCATAAAATCCAGAACCATGGCCATTGAAATCACCGACGCCAACTTTGAAGAACTCGTTGCTAAATCCGACAAGCCTGTGATGCTCGACTTTTGGGCAGAATGGTGCGGACCCTGCCGCATGGTAGGCCCGATCGTTGAGGAAATCGGCAAAGAGAACGAAGGCAAAGCTGTCATCGGCAAACTCGACGTAGACAACAACCCGAACGTTTCGATGCAGTTCGGTATCCGCAATATCCCGACGATCCTTTTCTTTAAAAACGGACAGGTCGTTGATAAACAAGTGGGCGCAGTTCCGAAAAACGTGCTCGAAGCAAAACTGAAGGCGCTCCTGTAGCGGAAGCCGGGTTATCCCGGAGTTGTTTCAAAAAATTCAAAAGAAGGCAGCCCCGCCGGGTTGTCTTTTTTTATGCACCGAATTTTCCCCTATGCGTTTGCTGATCCCCGCCCTTTGTGTTGCGCTGCTTTCCGGCTGCGGAAATTCCGACGATAAAAAAGAAAAAGAAGATGCCGTTACCGTGACGGAATTTGCGGCCGGTTATCATTTTGCGCACCCGGATGCCGTGAGCACATTGCCCGATACGCTGCACGAAATTTCCGGCAATATCGTGCTCGACGCTTCTACGATCGCCTGCATCCAGGATGAGAACGGCATTCTTTTCTTTTACGATTTCGTGAACAACCGCATCAGCAAACAGTTCTCCTTCGGGCCCAACGGCGATTACGAAGACCTGGCGCGTGTCGGCAAAAGCATGTACGTGCTGCGCAGCGACGGCGTGCTGTTGCGCATCCCGGATTTCGAAAAACAAACGCGCGTGGATTCTGCTTTCGTGACGTTTGTTCCGGCCGACAACAGCGAAGGTTTGTATTACGAGAAAAACACCAACCAGCTCTGGATCGCCTGCAAAAGCTCGGACGACCAGTCGGCGTCGGATAAGGACAGGCGTTCGATCTACGCGTACGATCTCGCGAAACGGGAGCTCGTGCCGAAACCT
>CAMLEF010000121.1 GCA_946478675.1 uncultured Flavobacteriales bacterium
GAACGCGAACTGCTTGAACCCCTCCAGCAGCGACAGGGCTCCCTTTTTCGCTTCCAGCGCCTGGTTCGAAATCACGGTTTTTCCTCCCATCTATGGCAACCGTGAGATTCTCTACCAATCAGGGCAGCTTGCTGTAGCCGACGACCGGGTTTCCCTCGAGAAACCAGACCGGGTGCGCATGCCAGATTTTATTTTCCGCTTTCGGAAGAGCCGCGTCAATCGACAGGGCGAGCACGTCGCAGATATCACGTTCGGAATCGCTGAGCGCGGTGTTATAGGATTGAATGTCTTTGTTCATGAAAAAAAGATTGTGCATTCGGTCATTCGGAAATTCGTTCATTCGGTGTTATACTATTTTCTCGAAAAAACGAACATCAGGATGGCCGAATGAACGAATGCCCGAATGACCAATTTTCCAAATTTCCGGTTTAACGAATGACCGAATTTACTTCTTAAATTCGCGCCATGGCAGTATATCGTTTTCGCGTCACATTTGAGGACTACGAGGATGTTTCCCGTGAGATCGAAGTGCTCGGCAAGCAGTCGTATGAAGATCTGCACCGGGCCATCCAGCAAGCGATCGGTTTCGACAATTCGAAGGATGCTTCATTTTTCATGAGCGATGACTATTGGCGGAAAGGCCAGGAGATCGCGTTGAAAGTGAACGACGACGATGATGACGACGATTATCCGAAAAAGAAAAAGACAATCAGGAAAATGTCGGAGTGCCGCGTTTCGCAGTTCATCGACGATCCGCACCAGCGCATCCTGTACGTTTTCGACCCGCAGGCCCGTTGGACCCTGATGCTCGAGCTCATGAAAATTCTCGAGGACGATCCGAAAGCATCGTACCCGCGTTGCTCGAAATCCGTTGGTGCCGCCCCGAAACAATACAAAGTGAAGCTCGCTCCTCCGCCCGAGGACGATGAGGAAGAAGAGGAGGACGAAGAAGAAAAGAAGCGCAAGGAAAACGCGTTCGCAGCTGTCGAAACCTTCGATGAATCGGAACGTCCGGAAAATGAGGAAGGCGAAGAAGAGGTGATCGGCGATTCCGGCAGTGAAGAAGGCGGCGAAGAGGCCGGCGAGGAAGAAGAAGGCGGCGATTTCGATCCCGGCAGCTTCGGCGGCAACGAGGAAGAGTTTTGATGCGCCGTCCGCTGCTCGTCATCATTCTCGGTCCGACCGCAGTGGGAAAAACTGCGGTAGCCGTCGCTGTGGCGCAGCACTTTCAAACGTCGGTCGTCTCGACGGATTCACGACAACTTTACAGGGAAATTCCCATTGGAACAGCACAGCCTTCTGCGGAAGAGCTGCTTGCTGTTCCTCATTTTTTTATCGCGTCGCATTCGATTCACGAGCCGCTGGACGCCGGGAGCTACGCCAAAGCAGCGCGCGCTGTTCTTGCGTCGGAATTTGCCAAACATCCGGTCGTCGTCATGGCCGGCGGAAGCGGGTTGTACATCGATGCGGTCGTGAATGGATTTGACGAGCTGCCCACGCAGGATGAAAAGATCCGCGGCGAATTGCAGCAGCTGTTCGAAGAAAAAGGAATTGCTGCTTTGCAGGAAGAGCTGCAGCGCCTCGATCCTGTTTATTTCGCGCAGGTCGACATCAATAATCCTGCAAGATTGATCCGCGCGATCGAAGTTTGTCGCGTCACCGGGAAACCGTATTCCTTGCTGCGTTCCGGCAAAAAGGAAGAGTTGCCGTTCGACGTTGTAAAGATCGGCCTCGAATTGCCGCGCGAAGAATTATACGATCGCATCAACCGCCGCGTGTTCGAAATGATGAAGGCCGGTCTCGAAGAAGAAGCGCGCAGTGTTTATGCATTCCGGCAGCTTCCGCCCTTACAAACGGTCGGTTACCGCGAGTGGTTCGATCATTTCGACAGAAAAATTTCGCACGAAAAAGCGGTGGAACTCGTGCAGCAGCATTCGCGGAATTATGCGAAACGGCAAATGACGTACTGGCGCCGTGATCCGGAAATTGTGTGGTTTTCGCCGCGTGATACGAAAGGGATCGTTGCTGCCATTGAGCAGGCGCAAAAGCAAATGGAGCGTTAGTAATCCTTTTTGCGCAGCTGCTTTTTCTCCGATTTTTTCTTCTTGCTTTCGAGACGTTTCGCTTTCACGCCGGCAGGAACACGCGTCTTCTTTCGTTTCTTCACCGGAGTGAGCGCTTTTTCAAGAAGTGCGTACAGCTTCTTAAAAACTTTCTCGCGGTTCTCGTGCTGCGAACGGGCACTGTCTTCGGTGATGCGGAGCTCGCCGGTGGAGCTGAGGCGCGTGGCCAGCTTTTCCTGCAGGATCAGCTTCTGCTCATCCGTCAGCAAACGCGACGCGGGAATGTCGAACGTCAGCTCGATGCGCGTCGAGACTTTATTGACGTGCTGACCGCCCTTTCCGCCGGAACGGGTCGCCTTCAGGATACATTCGCCGGAGAGATCAGGTAGCATTTTTGTTCGAAGTTCAAGGTTTAAGGTTCAAAGTTAATCTTCCTCTTATTAATTCATTTTCGCAATGAACCTTGAACTTTAAGCCGGGAACAAAGAACAGAAAGGAAGATTCGTATTTTTAAACCAATGAACCCCGTGCGGAGAAAAGCCTGGTTGCTGGCCGGCCTGCTGATTTACGGATTGCCGATGCTTGCCGGAAAAACGAAAACGGTGCAGAAGGAATATTATACCAACGGCAATATCCGCGCCGTCATCATTACCGTCGTGACGACGCCGATGCACGCCGATCTTTTCAATTTTTACAAGCAAACGAAAATTTTGCGCACGGAATTTGATTCGGTCATCAGCAGGAAAACGAAAGAGACGGTTCGCATCACGAAGCTGGGAAGAGGAGGGAAGCCGTGCTACGAAATTTATTACAAGGAAATCGATTACGATAAAAACGGCCGGCGCACGCATTACGAGAAAAGTCATTGCGACAAAGGCCGTTCGAAGATCAAAGAATACGAAAACGGCGAAGTAAGTTTCATCAGCATTCAGCGCAGGAAAAGATGGCTTTGGTGGTAAGAATAACAACGGTGCTGCTGCTGCTCGTTGCAACGGTGAAAGCGCAACTGCCGGTGATCGGCGCCGACAGTCTTTCGAAGCATTACCAATGGAAGATGAACCGCTTTCTCGACCGCGATACGGCGCTTGGTGATTTTTATTCCATCGATCTCAATGGCGTTTGCATTTACGCCGACGCTGTTGCTAAAAAGAACAACCGTCCGGAATACCGCGTCACGTGGCAGGAACTTCCCGTTTATAAAAACATGATGGCTTCCCTGCCGCGCGAAGAAGCGATGCAGGTGATGAAGAACAAAGGCAGCGGCCCTTTCTCTCCGTCCATTCAACGACTGTACGGAAGCCCGATGAATGCTTCCGGCGCAGCGCCCGTAATGGGAAAGCCGCTCAACGGTTATCGCATCGCGCTCGATCCGGGACATTTCGCTTCCGATTCGATGGGGGCGGTGCTGGAAGATAAATACATCGATATGAAAACGGGGCCGGACAGCGCGCGGGCGTATTTCTACGAATCGCAACTGACCTGGGAAACGGCGCGGTTGCTGCAGCAGAAACTGGAAGCTGCCGGCGCTACGGTGCTTGTTACGCGCAAGGCTTACGGGCTGACGGCTTTCGGAAAAACGTTCGCGCAATGGAAAGCGGAAGATTACCCGCGCACGCTGGATTCGTTGCTGAAAATTTATCCGCAGGACGTTAACCTGAAAAAGCTGAAGAGCGGAAAACTGAAAGACAACAAATCCATTTTCCGTTATGTGTTCCGCGACGTGGAATTGCGCAAGCGCGCCGATCTCATCAATGCGTTTCATCCTGATCTCACGATCATCATTCATTTCAACGTCGACGAACAAAATCGCCCGTGGAAAAAAACGACGACGAAAGATTTCTGCATGGCTTTTGTCGGCGGATCGTTTCAGAAAGGTGAATTGTCCGATCCGGAAAAGCGTTTCGATTTTTTACGACTGCTGTTGCTCGATGATATTGAAACGAGCACGTACGCTTCGGGTTTGGCAACTGCTTCCTTCGAAAGCACGCTGGAAGTGCCGCTGGCGAAAACCGGCGATGCGACGTACCTCCGGAGCAACTGCATTGCGGCCGGTCCTCCCGGAGTATATTGCCGGAATCTTTCGCTCACCCGCATGGTGCAGGGCACGCTGATCTACGGCGAAACGCTTTACCAGGATAATGTTTACGAATGTCCGAAGCTGAGCAGCGAGGCCGGGCAGGTTTCCGGGAAAGCGCCGGCAGCTGACTATGATGAATCCCGCGTGGGCGAAGTGGCGGAAGCGTATTACGAAGCGGTGCTCAACTGGAAAAATACCCGGTAAAAGCCGCGTATTCTACAGCGGATTATCGCCAATGCCATTGGGCAATTGAATACGAATTGCGTCTTATTTTTTCCTGGCAAAAGGATGCACCGATCCGTTGACGTCTTTTTTCACGACTTCGTAGTTCGGAAGATTTTCAAACATTTCCGTCAGCGTTTTAAAGCCGAATTCCCGGGTGTCGAAGCTGGGATTGATCTTCCGCAGCGCATGCCCGATTTTCGAAATGAAAACTTCCTGGTCTTCGCCGGCGGAGATCTCGAAAGCTTTGTCGATGATGCCAATGTCGATCTTGCTGCCGGCCGGCAAAACTTTTGATTTGGAAGGTGGATTTCGCTTTTTAGCGCCCGCTGCAGCAGTGTGAGGCGCCTTGTGGTCCGGCTTTTCTTCTTCCTCTTTGGGCGCAATGTTTTCCGTGTGCGTGAAAATTTCGCAGGATTGCACAAAAGCCACAGGCGTAGTTTTCCTGCCGATGCCCATCACGAAAATGCCGTCTTCGCGGATGCGTTTTGCCAGACCGGTGTAATCACTGTCACTGGAAACGATGCAGAAGCCCTCGACGTTTTTTTCATGCAGGATATCCATCGCATCGATGATCAGTGCGCTGTCGGTGGAGTTTTTGCCGGAAGTATAAGCGAACTTTTGAATGGGGCTAAACGAGTTTTCATTGATCACCTCTTTCCAGCCGTTCATTTGGGACGAGGTCCAGTCTCCATAGATCCTGCGGATCGTCGCTTTCCCGTATTTCAGGACTTCGGTTAATATTTCCTTTATCAGTTTCGGCTGGGCATTATCACCGTCAATCAGCACTGCAATTCTGAAATTCTTGCTCATTTTTTAATTGGATAAGTTGACGCGTGATGCGTGTTGTGTTTTGTTCGCAGGGTGGAACAGGCATGCCAAATCTATAGCAGCAGGTTTTCAAATCCAAACGGCAACGTTTTGGCTTACCGGAATGGAGCAGAGGTTCCGGAAAAGGGAGGAATAACGTATCTTGCATTACACCTCCACCATGAAAAAATATTGGCTTAGTGTTCTCCTCGCGATCGCTTTTCTTCCTGTGATCGCGCAGCAGCATTCCGTGATGCAGGAACAATCGCAGCATTACGCTTCTTTCGGACAGCGGAGTGATGTGTTCTGGGACAGCCTGCGCATCGCGGAAGGCGCGCCGAATACGGGTGCCGCGCAACAGCCGCTCAGCATCAACACCTGTTCGCTCAATAAGCGCGTGTTCGGCTGGCATCCGTATTGGGTGGGCAGCGTGTACAACAATTACCAGTGGAACCTGCTCAGCGATTTCTGCTACTTCGATTACACGGTGAGCCCGAACACCGGCAACAACACGAACAGCTCCTTCGCGTGGTCGACGAGCGCTGCGGTGACGGCTGCGATCAATAACGGTGTTAATGCGCACATCTGTGCTACGCTCTTCAGCAGCCACAGCACGTTTCTCGCGAGCAGCTCCGCGCAACAAACCTTCATCAGCAACATCATTTCGCTGCTGCAGGCGCGCAACGGCAAAGGCGTGAACATCGACTTCGAAGGCATGACGGCATCGAACAGCGCACCGTTCACCGCATTCATCCAGAACCTCTCGACGCAATTGCACGCCGCGATCCCCGGTTCAGAAGTCAGCATCGCTTTGTACGCAGTCGATTGGAGCAACGTCTTCGATATCGCCTCGCTGTCGCCGTACGTCGATCTCTTTATCATCATGGGATACGACTATTACTGGAGCGGGAGCACCACCGCCGGGCCGGAAGATCCGCTGTACAATTTTCAAACGAGCTACAATTACACGCTGACGAAATCGATCACGTTCTATCTCGCGCAGGGAATGCCGGCGAATAAGCTGTTGCTCGGTCTTCCGTATTACGGCCGCGAATGGGAAACGGTCAGCAACGCTATTCCTGCTTCAACTACGGGCAATTACACGGCGACGAAAACATTTGCGGTGGTGCAGGCGAATGCGAACGGTTATTACTCGACTCCGCAGTGGGACAACAGCAGCTTCTCGCCGTATTACACGTACCAGGTGGCGGGCAACTGGCGCGAGTGTTTCATCGATAACGGCTACAGCATGCGCGCGCGTTTTGATGTCGTCAACCAGCGCGGCATCGGCGGCATCGGCATCTGGGCGTTGGGTTACGACGACGGCTATTCCGATTACTGGGATGCGATCAGCGATAAGTTCACGAATTGCACCGTCGTTCCGTGCAGCGATACGTTGTGGGATATGGGCGGCCCGAACCGGAATTATTACGACAAAGAAAATTACACGACGACCGTCGCTCCGACCGGCGCCTCTTCCGTTTCGATGACGTTCACGCAATTCGATGTCGAAGCGAATTACGACTCGCTCTGGCTGTACGACGGCAATTCCACGACCGCACCGCTCATCGGCGCATACACGGGAACGAATTCGCCCGGCACGGTGAATTCCACGGGGCCTTCCATCACATTGCGTTTCAAATCGGACAATGCGACGACGCGTCCCGGTTTTGCCGCAACCTGGCAATGCGTGATCGACAATACGCCGCCGTCTACGCAGATCGCCGCGCCGCCTTCGTGGGTGACGCAGAATTTCCCGGCCACGTTTACGGATAATGATAACGTCGGCGGAACCGGCATTGAAAAAAGTTTTTACCAGGTCAGCGATTACAACGGCACCGAATGGCGTGCGAATGATACACGCGGATTTTTCAACGACGATTTCGATCAGCAGTCGATCAATCCGCAATGGACTTCGGTCACCGGCACGTGGAATATGAATGCGGGCACACTCGAACAAAGCGACGACAATGCGACGAACACGAACCTCTATGCGCCGCTCACGCAGAACCTGTCGAACCGTTATCTCTATCACTGGCAGGGAAAAATTTCCGGGACGGGAAATAATCGTCGTGCAGGATTGCATTTCTTCTGCGATAATCCCACGCTGACGAACCGCGGCAATTCGTATTTCGTCTGGTTCCGCGTTGATCAGAGCGTGTGCGAGTTTTACAAAGTCGTGAACGACGTTTTTACGCTCGAATATTCCGTGCCGATGACGGTGAATGCGAATCAATGGTACGACTGGAAAGTGACGTTCGATCGCATTACCGGCGTGATGAGCGTTTACCAGGATAATGTATTCATCGGCAGCTGGACGGATCCTTCGCCGTATGCGAATGGCAGCTACGTGTCGTTCCGCAGCGGCAACAGCGATTGGCAGATCGATAATTTCCGCGTGTACCGCTCGCGCTACAGCAATGCGCAGACGCAGGTGAACGTGGGCAACTGCGCTTCGTGCGACCTGCGTTTCGAGAATACGTCGCCTGCGTCACCTGCAGGAAGAATCCGTTCGATCACGACGGACGTTGCGCACAATCTTTCTTCCGTTGCGCAAACCGATGTGAATGTCGACTGGACGGCGCCGTTGATGCCGGCAATTATCCTTGACGGAACAGCAGCGGATATCGATACGACGTTTAACCTTACGCAGCTGCAGGCGAACTGGACGGCGGCGACCGATACCAATTCCGGCATGATGAATTATGCATTTGCGATCGGAACTGCTTCCGGTGATTCGGACGTGGTAGTATGGACGCCGAATGCGCTGCTGACGAATGTGACGACACCGGTGGTGCTGACGCCGGGACAATGGTATTATTTCTCCGTGCGCGCAACGAACAACGCGGGACTCACATCGGTGAACGTGCCGAGCGACGGACAGCTCGCGGAATTGTCGACGGGCGTAGCGGAAAATGGAACGATGACGTTCACTGCTTTCCCGAACCCATTCAGCGATATCGTGTATCTCCGTGTGACCAATGCAAACGCGATGAATGGTGTCGTGATCATCCGTGATCTTTCCGGGCGTGAAGTTTTGACGCAACCGCTGCAATTGACGCAGGGTGGAACGGCGTTGCTGCCGGTCGATCTTTCACGATTCGCTTCCGGCATTTATTTTGCAGAACTGCGCACCGGTGATGCTGTAAAAACCCTCCGGCTGGAGCGCCGCTGAGTATGAAAAAACTTTTAACCCTGCTGCTGTTGTTCCCGGTGCTGCTGTTTGCGCAACCGGCTTCTCCCTGGGAAACCGTGGCGCCGCCGGATGCGATGGTGTACACCGATCTGAAAACCGCCATCCGTGAAGCTGCTAATTGCTACCGCCTCGATCTCACCGGGCAGGATTTGTTCAGCGACAAAAAACTGCTGCCGAAAGCGACGAAGCTCACGAACGTGATGGCGCTGAAGCTCGGCGGAAACAACCTCACATATTTGCCGTCACCGTTCCTGTCGATGTCGTCACTCGTTTATTTTCAGTCGAACGGCAACCCGCTGCACACGCTGTCGGATTCCATCGGCATGTGGGACCAGCTGCGTTTCATGGAATTGTACGGAACGAATTTCGACACGCTGCCGCGGGGAATTGCCGGGCTCAGCCGTTTGCAAACATTGACGATTGCCGCCAATCACGACACGCTCGTTTTTCCAAACGAATTTCTTTCGCCGCACAACACGGTAACGGAACTGCGCATCTACAACACGAAGCTCGATACGCTGCGCGATAATTTTTCTTCGCTGGCGAATCTTCAGAAGCTCGTGCTCTACAAATGCCATCTCTGGGATATTCCGAAGCCGGTGCGCCATCTTCCCGCGATCAAAGAGCTCTGGCTCGACAGCAACAACATCACTACGATCCCGCGAAGCATTTCAATGATGCAAACGCTGACGGTGCTTTCGTTACGCGGCAATAAAATCACGCACGTGCCGAGCACGATTTGCTTCCTGCAAAATCTTACCGTTCTCGATCTCCGAGGCAATCCCATCGATCCGTACGAGGTGCAGTGCCTGCAGGCGCTACTGCCGAATTGCAGGATCTTGTTTTAATCAAATCATCCGGATGCGCTACCTGGTTGGCATTATTCTTCTTTGCAGTCTCACGACGAGCACCACGTTTCAGCAGGACGTCGACGCCTTTCTGAAGCAAATGAACCTGCATTATTCGCAGAAGGAATCACAAAAGGTTTTTTCGAAGGCGATGGACCGGCAACCCAGGGAGTGGAGCAAAAGAACAAGGCTCGTTTCAATGGAGCGCAACGGAACGTACGAGCTTTCTTTTTACGAATATGCCAGCACGGTGCAATGCGATTCGGCCTTTCATGCTTTGCTGGATTGTTTTCCCAACGATTGTGCGAAGGTGAAAGAGAACGTGGATATGCCTTCCCTGAAAATTACGCCGACGCTCGTAATCGTCAACAGTACGACGATCGTCATTGCGTCAGCCTATTGTTACGATGCCGAAGGAGACTGGGATGCGGTGTGGAATAAGGTGTATGATAACTTTTCGAAAGACGGGAGCAAAATTATTTTGACGGGCTGCGGGGGACCGCTGAAGTGGGGGAAGCCGCAGTCCAGGTGCGCCCATGACGGGAAATAAATTCTTCCATGACTCCGGAGCGGACAGCAGGAGAATAAGCGGTAGTTCCTGAGAGAAAGTTGGATGGTTGGTTAAGTTGGATAGTTGGATAGTTGGATAGTTGGATAGGTCACTCCTTCAAACAACTTACAAACCAACTTAACTACTCAACCAACCAACTTAACCAACCAACATTTCAGAGGAAGAGCCATTCTCCTGTTACGCATAACACCGCATCACACGCCCAAACACCTACCTTTGCCGCATGTCAGAAGAGCAACAGGAATCCGTCGACGCAGGCCAGGACCAGGAATTATTCGAGCATCACCGTTTCACCGTTGATCCCGGACAGGAACTGCTGCGCATCGACAAATATTTGCTCTACAAACTCTCCGGCGTTTCGCGCACGAAGATCCAGGCGGCTGCAGAAGCAGGCAACATTGTCGTCAATGACAAAGAAGTCAAGCCGAGCTACAAAGTCAAGCCGCGCGATGTAATTACCATTCTCCTTCCGCATCCGCCGAAAGTGTTCGAGCTGCTGGCAGAAAATGTGCCGTTCGATATTGCGTATGAAGACGACGATCTCATCATCGTCAACAAACGCCCGGGTCTCGTGGTGCATCCCGGCTACGCGAATTTTACCGGGACGCTCGTCAATGGATTGCTCTGGCATTTCCAGCATTTGCCGAAGAGCTCCGCAGATGTCCGCCCGGGACTCGTACACCGTCTCGATAAAGACACGTCCGGCATCATGGTCGTGGCGAAAACGGAATATTCGCTGGCGTTTCTCGCGAAACAGTTTTTCGATCGCACCAATAATCGCCGTTACGTCGCGCTCGTGTGGGGCGATTTCGAAGAGAACGAAGGCACGATCACCGGCAACGTCGGCCGCAGCCTGAAGGACCGCAAAGTGCAGGACGTATTTCCCGACGGCGAACACGGCAAGCACGCCGTTACGCATTGGAAAGTGCTCGAGCGTTTCGGCTACGTCACGCTCGTCGAATGCAAACTCGAGACCGGACGCACGCACCAGATCCGTGTGCACATGGCGCATATCGGTCATCCGCTCTTCAACGCCAAAACCTACGGCGGCGACAGCATCCGCAAAGGCACGACGTTCACGAAGTACAAACAGTTCGTCGATAATTGCTTCGGGCTTTGTCCGCGCCAGGCGCTGCATGCGAAATCGCTCGGCTTCATTCACCCGAAGACCAAAGAATACGTTGAATACGATTCGGAGCTTCCCGCCGACATGAAAGCGCTCGTAGAAAAATGGCGCGCGTACGTGCAGAACCGGCCGATGGAAGAAGTTTAAAGTTCACAAGCTTGTTCGAGCGGAGTCGAGAAGGTTTCGCATGATAATGCAACAGGTTCTCGACGCCCGAACAAGCAGGGAAAACTATTTATTCAGCAGTTCCCATTTCTCTTCTGAAAATTCCGTCAGCGATCGCAATTTCAAATCGGCGCAATCGAAACGCGTTTGTTCGAAGTGCGAAGCCATCGGCACGACGACGCATTTCATCCGTGCGGCTTTTGCGGCGATCAGGCCATTGAACGAATCTTCGAAGACGAGGCAGCGCGTTGGATCCATGCCGAGGTGCCGTGCGGCTGAGAGAAAAACTGCAGGATGCGGTTTGCCGTGCGATTCGTGCTCGGCCGAACAGACTACGCTGAATGCGTCGTAAATCCCGTAATGCGTCATCAGGAGGCGGATCAGCTGGAGCGGGGAGGAGGAGGCCAGCGCGATGGGAAGGTTGCGTTCCGCGAAGAATTGAAGCGTTTCTTTCACGCCCGGCAGCAGCTGCGCATTTCCCGTCACGAGCCCGCTCACTTCCGTGATGATCTCGGACATCGTCGTTTCTTCCGAAAAATTTTCCCAGGGATAACGCTCGTGCCATTGGCGGATCACTTCCTGCACCCGGTTGCCCAACATTCCTACGAAGTCATCTACCGACGGGCACAGGCTGAGCCCCCCGAATA
>CAMLEF010000122.1 GCA_946478675.1 uncultured Flavobacteriales bacterium
ATAAAAAGCAGACGATGGAAAGCCTTCGTCACCTGACGATCGAAGAGCTGTACGAGCTGGGAGATGCGATCCTCGATAAAAACATGACCGGCATTAAGAAAGAGCTGGGCGACGTGCTGCTGCATATCGTGTTTTATGCGAAGATCGCTTCGGAGACGGGCGACTTCGATATTGCCGACGTGATCCACACGGAATGTGATAAGCTGGTGTCGCGGCATCCGCATATTTACGGCGACGTGAAAGTGGAGAACGAACAGCAGGTGAAGGAGAATTGGGAGAAGATCAAGCTGAAGGAGAAGGACAGCATCACGGGCGAAGGTTTCCGTTCGGTGCTGGCGGGTGTGCCTTCGTCGCTGCCGGCGGTGGTAAAATCGTGGCGCATCCAGGAGAAAGCGCGCGCGGTGGGCTTCGATTGGGACAAACCGGAAGAAGTGTGGAATAAAGTGGAAGAGGAATTGCGCGAGCTGAAGCATGAAGTGGAGCAAACGAAAGCGCAGGATAAGATCGAAGAGGAATTCGGCGATGCGTTTTTTGCGCTCATCAACTACGCGCGATTTGTCGGCGTGAACCCGGAAGACGCGCTGGAACGCACGAATAAAAAATTCATCAAACGTTTCCAGTTCCTCGAACGCGAATCGCAGAAGGATGGCAAAAAACTGGAGGATATGACGCTCGCGGAGATGGACGTGTACTGGAACCGCGCAAAAACAGAAGCATAGATGACCGCTTTTATCCTGCTCGAAGCGAAGATGAACGTGATGCTTTTCACCTCGCCGGTGATCGTGCTGGTGCTGGTGGCGCTGCTCGTGCGGAAGAAACGCGCGGAGCAGAAAAGGCAGCAGGAAGTGATCGAAGCGTTCCGTGCGCGGAATGATTTTCGTTCGGAATCGGAATTGTATTGGTACGTGGCGCGCGAGGTGGTGTCGCGGTTGGGTTTTTCCGATTGCGTGATCTATCGTCTCGACGCGGACAAGCGCATTTGCCTGCAGGCGGCCGCGTCGGGACCGAAAGCGCCGGCGGGCAACGAGATCGTGAACCCGATCGAAATTCCATTCGGCCGCGGCATTGTCGGAACGGTTGCCGTCAGCGGAAAAACGGAACGGCTCGGCAACGCCACGGACGACCCGCGCTACATTCCCGACGACGACGTGCGCTGCTCGGAGTTAACGGTGCCGGTGCTGCTGAACGGCGCGCCGGTAGCGATCATCGATTCGGAAGAAAAACCGTTCGATCATTTCAGCGCGCGCGACCAGGAGCTGCTCGAGCAGGTGGCGGCGGTGCTGGCGGAAAAGCTTGCGAAAAAAGTTTAGCAGCCTTATCTTTAAAAATGCGGCTGTCGCTGATTCCCCTCTTTTTCTTTTTTACTTTTTCCTTGTTCGCGCAAACGCCGGAGATCACGCATCTCAATGAAGTCGACGGGATACACAGCGCCGATATTTCAAAGGTGAACGGTGTGTGGGAAGGCGTCACGACTTTTTACGAAAACGGGAAGGTGCAGCGAACGGTGACGTATCACCAGGGAAAAAAGAACGGGCCCGAGACCGAATACAACGCTTCGGGCCGCACCATCGCCGTTTCGTTTTACAAAGACGATCTGCCAGACAGCGTCTGGATCACGTGGTACGACGACGGACGATTAAAGTCCGAATCGAATTTTTCGCTCGGTCATCGCAACGGCGTGTTCCGCGTTTTTTATCACGACGGGCACGAGCAGTTGTACGCGTATTACAACATGGACGTGGGCGAGGGCCGTTATCTCGAGAAAGATGATCGCCACCTGGTGATGCTCGAAGGATTTTTGCGCCACGGTGAATGGGTGTGGTTTCGCCGCTTCTGCGACTGGGCGGATCCTGCATTGGAGAGTTCCGTCAAACAAAACAAGCTCTGCGAATCGGGCGGCATGGATACGCTGACGGGAAAAACCTGGCGCACGTATTACGACGAGCGCGGCTACGTGGCTTCGAAGCTGATCACGTTTCCGAAAGATTCGTTTCTCTGCCGTTATGCAGAAATGTACGAAGGCGATGAAGTGCTCGTGTCGCGTTCAACGGAAATGCCCGAAGCGAACGGTTATTTCTACCGGCGGCAAACGGAATGGTGGGACGGCGATACGACGCGGCCGGCGTATGTGTTCACCGACAGCTGCACGTTCGCAGACTATTTTTCGTGGAAGAAAAACGGAACCCGCGTTCAGCACAGTCGCTACGATTGTTTTTTTCGCAATGGAGAACTGCGCATCGCTTCGGAGCGTGAAGGAGCGCAGTCGCATTGGGCGGAGTACGATACGCTGGGCCGTGTGCGCGAAGAAGGAATGCTCGTGAATGAAAAAAGAGAAGGCCGCTGGACAGGAGGCTTTCCCGGCGACAGCACGAGCTGGCTGAGGAGGCGTTCTTATTACAACGGCGGCACGCTTGTGATCGATTCTGTTTTTTACCCGGACGGAAAAGCGATGCGCATCTTCAGGCGAGATGAACGTTATGGAACCTCCTACGACAAGACGTATTATCCTTCGGGGCAATTGCAGAGCGACCAGACGTATTGGGACGCGAGCACCTACTCGTGTTTTGTATTCTATGCGAACGGTGAATTTTGTTCGAAGGTGACGGCGTCGAAACGGTTCGGTCGCTACGTCGAGCGCTCGAAGAAATTTTATCCCGGCGGAAAAAAGGAAAGCGTCGAAGTGCGCACGCGTTCCGTTTTCGGATCGAAGCAGCGGCAGAAGATCTGGTATACGAACGGGAAGCTGCGTGATAAGCGTGTGGAGCACGATCACTTTTCGCTGGTGCGTTTCCGTCACGTGGCGAAAGTGCGTTACAAGACCTGGTATTTCAACGGGCACCGCAACGTGAAGCAGCATTACACCTGCATTGTTACGCCGGATCTTTTCAAACGATTTATTTCAGGAAAGCGAAAATATTACGACGAGAACGGCAAGCACGTCAGCACGGTGAAGCCGTTGCCATATTAGGCTCGGCGCTTCCGGATGGTCGTGTTCTTTTTTGCCTGGTCACGGAATCCATAGAAACGGCAGGAGAATTCTGTCCACCTGTCAAAGATCACCGGGCAGCGTGATCTTTTCTATAGCACAACGAATGCGGAGCGAATAGTTTTGATTCATCTTCTTTTCTGTTCGTTATCCTTTAATTGCCATGAAGACTACTGCTGTGAAAACGCTTCATCTCCGGAGCTCCGCTTTCAACGATTGCTCACCGATCCCTTCCGTTTACACGCACGACGGGGAGAATATCAACCCGGAACTTTCGATCACGCATCTTCCCGGTGAAACGAAAAGCCTGGCGTTGATCCTCGACGATCCTGATGCGCCGCGTAAAACCAGCTTCGTGCATTGGCTGCTGTGGAATATTCCGCCGGCCGGAGAAATTGCAGAAGACAGCGTGCCGGGCCTGCAGGGAAAAAATGATTTCGGGAACCAGCGTTACGATGGTCCTGCTCCGCCTTCGGGCACGCACCGTTATTTTTTCAGGATCTATGCGCTCGATGCGGTTCTCCAGCTGAAAGCAGGCGCAACACGTGCGATGCTGGAAAAAGCAATGGAGCCGCATGTGATCGGGTACGGCGAGCTGATTGGACTTTACACCAGCAGGCCATGAAAACCACTCCTGTTTCCATCCGTCTTTCGACAGTAGCCCTGAGCGGCGACCTGGCTGTACCGCCGGACGCTGCCGGTTTGATTTTATTTTCGCACGGCAGCGGCAGCAGCAGGCAAAGCCCGAGAAATCGTTCGGTGGCAGAGACACTTCAGGCGCACGGTTTCGCGACGCTGCTCTTCGATTTGCTTACGGAAAAAGAAGATGCGATCTACGAGAACCGGTTCAACATCGACTTGCTGACGGCGCGCCTGATCATGGCTACCCGGTGGGCCACTGGACAGTCCTCCACGAACGGATTAGCGGTGGCGTACTTTGGTGCGAGCACCGGTGCAGCCTCCGCCTTGAAGGCAGCGGCTGTATTGGGCGATGAAATTAAAGCTGTCGTTTCGAGAGGGGGCCGGCCGGACCTGGTGCTGGATACGCTGGCAAAAGTGACGGCGCCGGTGCTGCTGCTCGTCGGAGAAAAAGATGAAGAGGTGATTGAATTGAACCGTCAGGCGCTGGCTGAACTTCGGACAGAAAAAGAGCTTGTTATTGTTCCCGGCGCCACTCATCTCTTTGAAGAGCCGGGCAAGCTCGCCGAAGTGGCCGGCTTAGCAGCGGGTTGGTACGAAAAGTATCTCGCTCCGAAACCTGAAAAAACAATTCGATGATGAAAAGCGAACGGATAAAAGATATCATCATCGCCATCATGGCGGTCGTGATCCTCGTGCTGACGGGATTGCTGTTTTTCAATGACAGCGGACGGTATTGCCGGCCTGTGGGGATCGGCAAACAACCTGCTGCTGCCGATACGTTACGACCGGATACGACGGGAAATCCCTGATGAATAAACGGGCTTTTATGCGCAGCGTTTATTTCAGCTTCTCGTCGCAGAGCGCAATCCGTTTCGTTGCATAAGCATCGGCAGGCTTCGCAGCGAGCGCATCCTGGTATTTCACTTTTGCGCCGCGGTAATCGCCCGCATCGTAGCGACGGTCGGCTTCTTCGATCAGCATCGCGTATTGTTCGGCGTTCACCGCATTTGTCATTTTCTGATCACAGATCGCCAGCTGCGCTTTGGGATACGCTTCGTTCGGACGAATGGAGAGCGCCGTTTCATACTGCGCCTTCGCACACGACCACGATTTGATCGCGAAGCAGGAATCGGCAGTCTTCACCGCGCGCGCGTAATTCAGCGCCATCGCGTTTCGCGCCACCATGTTGTAGTTGCAGGTCTTCGCCTGGTCGCGCGCGTAGGATTCGGCCGGTTTCACCGATGAAGCCTGCAGGTAAAATGTTTTGGCGGCTTCCCAGTTTTTCAACTCGAAACAGGAATCGCCGCGGTGCACGAGCTTTTTGTATTCGACATTTTGCACCGCCGCGCGCTTGTCGCATTCCGTGAGGCGTTCCTGCGGATACGTTTCTTTCGGTTTCATTTCCGCCGCCAGCTGGTATTCGCTTTTCGCGCGCACGTAATCTTTCCCGTCGAATGCCGAATCGGCCGCCTGCAAATGCGATTGGTACAGCGCTTTCTTTTTCTTCGCCGATTGTGCAGGCAGGAGCGAGGGGAGGATGAGGAGGAGCAGGAGCAGGAGGGAGAGGTGAGGAAGTCGCATGTGACTAAAATACGAAAAGGGGAATTGGTTGGTAAGGTTGGTTAAGTTGGTAAGGTTGGTAAGGTTGGATGAACTTCTTTATTTACAATCCAACAAACCCAACCAACTTAACCAACCCAACCAACCCAGCCAACCCCCACGGAGCACTGCCGCTTCACCATAAAAAAAGGCGCTCCCCGAAGAAAGCGCCCTGGACATGAACCGTGTGGAAGTGTTCAGTCCTGGTCTTTGTCGCCCTCTTCTGTTTCCTTTTTGATGAAGTTGCCGTTGGCATCGAAAATGTAATCGGCGTCGACTTCGGCTTCGTAAGTAACGGTTCCGTCTGCCGCGACGATCTTCGATGCTTCGTGGATCTTTTTGCCGGGGAAATTTTTTGCGAGATAATCTTTCGCGGCCTGCGGAAGCTCGTTGACGGAAATTTCGGTTTCGGTTTCGAGCAACTTGCCGGAAGCGTCGAAGAGCACGGAAGTTTCCACTTCGCTTTTTTCAAATTCAGCTTCGTAATCCGCGCCTTCTTTCTCCCATTTTTCCGCTTTCGTATTCGGGTAGAGCTCCGCAAATTTTGTTTTTACGACAACGGGAACGTCCGCTTCTTTGATCTTTTGTGCGCTGCAAACGGTGACGATCGCAACGGCTATGAAGGTGAATGCAGTTTTCATACGTGTTTGTATTGATGATTGTACAACATTACAACACGATTCTGTAGAAATTCTGTTCAGAAACGGACCTCGAAGCAATGCTGTTCGTTTTCGTACAGGTAAGCAGCTTCCATGCCATGCGTGACTGCGATCTGCTTGACCAGCGCAAGACCGAGGCCGGTGGATTCCGATGAAGGATTTTCTTTGTAAAAACGCTCGAAGAGTTGCTCTCCTGCTGCGCGGAGCGGCGGACCGGAATTGCGTACGGTAAAACGATGCGGTGCGGTTTCAACGATGATTTGTCCGCCCGCCGGGCTGTGACGGATCGCATTTACGAGCAGGTTGGAAACTAAAATGTCGGCGAGCATCGGGTGAAGCTGCAGTGTGATATTTTCTTCCAGGCGAAGATCGGGCTGCAGCGTTTTCATTGCGAGCAGATCGTGGTAAAGCGCCGCTTTCGTGCGTACGAGTTCACCGAGATCGATCGTTTCCGTAACAAATTGTTTGTTCTCGATTTTCGCCAGCAGCAACAACGCGTGGTTGAGCTTCGACAGCCGTCTTGCGGAATCGTAAATACGCCGCAGCGCCTCCGCCTGTTTTTCATCGAGCCGCTCGTGCTGCAGCAGGCTTTCCGCGGTGGTCATGATCACCGACAGCGGCGTTTGCATTTCATGCGAAGCATTTTCCGTGAACGCTTTCAGGCTGAGGTAATCGGTTTCGATCTTCTCCGTCATCTGCTCCAGCGCCGATTGCAGCTGCCGGAATTCGGAAGTTGTCGTGCGAAGAAAAAGCAGCTTCTTCCGCCGGCCGATCTCGTACTGACCGAGCTGCCGCATCATATGGAAGAACGGCTTCATGATCTTCCAGGCGGTAATGCGATTGACGACCAGCGTGATCAGCAGCAGGATCGCGATGATGATGCAGAACGAGGTGAGAATGCTTTCGACAAGATCATCAGCTTCGAACAGCGGTTTGCCGAGTGTGACCTCGTACGTTTTTCCTTCGGCAGCCACCGGGAAAATCAGCCGGCGATAAGGAAGATATTCGCCTTCTTCTTTGCTGAACGCCGTGGTGTCGGAAAGCCGTTCCTGCACGGACGACGCTTCACGAAACTGGTCGAGATCGCCTGCATAAAAAACTACCGGCAACGATCCGTGCGCTTCCACCCAATTCAGCACGCGCTCTTTTTCAACGTAAAGATCTTCGGTGGTTTCTTCGTCCACCGCATGGCGAAGCGAGTTGTAAAAGATCCAGCCGCCGGCCGCAAAAACGAGCAACGTCGTCAGCAGGTATACGAGGCTGGTTTTCGTGAGCAGCTTCATGCCTTGCTGAATTTATAGCCCGAGCCGTACACCGTCTGGATGTAATCCGCTGCGCCGCCTTCGATGAGCTTGCGACGAAGGTTTTTGATGTGCGAATAAATAAAGTCGAAAGAATCCGCCGTGTCGATGTCGTCACCCCAGAGATGTTCGGCGATTGCGGCTTTGGTGACGACGCGGTTGCGGTTGCTGATGAAAAACAGCAGCAGGTCGTATTCTTTTTTCGTGAGCACGATTGTTTTTCGTCCGACCGTCACTGTCTGCGCATCCGGATCGACGCAGATCTCGTTGAAGACAATGCGGTTGTCGCCGTCGAAATTTCTTCTGCGCACGACGGATTTAATGCGCGCGTTCAGCTCTGCAAGATGAAACGGTTTCGGCAAATAATCATCAGCGCCGAGGCCGAGACCAATGAGCTTGTCGTCGAGTGAATTTTTAGCGGAGATCACGATGATGCCCGCCTTCGCTTTGATCTTCTTGAGGTGCGCGATGATGTCGAGGCCGTTACCGTCGGGCAGCGTAATGTCGATCAGCACGCAATCGTATTCGTACACGGTTGCTTTTTCGATCCCGGCTTCCCGCGCATCGACGGCTTCTACCACATACCCTTCGTGCTGCAGGAATTGCCGCACGCTGTTGCGCAACGCCGGCTCGTCTTCGATCAACAGGATCTTCATGACGTAAACTTAGCGCAGAATTCTGTAGAAAATCTGCAGGATGGTTTTCGCCGGGAAAAGAAAGCGTGATGTTTTTCAGGAAAAAATTAAAAACCGGAAATCCGCGCTTTTTGTCCTTTCGTAAATAACGTCAAACACAATCACCTTCCCGGGGTTGGGAGGGTTCAAAAAACAAACGCCATGAAAAAGATGATTTTCTGCGCGGCAGTAGCTGCGCTCGGGCTCTCGTTTGCCCACGCCGGAACGTTGAACACTACGTTCGCTGAAAAACATGTTGTGCTTGCTGCTGCCGACTGGATGAAGTCGAACGACGGCACGTGGACCGGCATGCACGACGGCAAAAAAGCCTGGTACAAGCTGAATACGAAAGACGCAACGCTGTGGTGGTCTACCGACGGAAAAAACTGGAGCGCGGTGGCCGACGGCATGTGGCAGGACAAAGAAGGAAAGTGGCTGAAGATCGCCGACAAAAAACTGATGTGGTCGGCCGATGGCGGCAAGACCTGGTCGGAAGTGCCGGAGTGGAGCTGGCAGGATGCTAACGGCACCTGGTGCAAGTTCGACAAAGACTGGACGCTCTGGACGAAGAAGTCGATGTAACGAGTGTTCCTTAAATGAAAAACGCCTGCTTGGGAGAACAGGCGTTTTTCTTTTTTCATTTTTCCGAAGCGGCTTTTTCGAGCACCTGCAGGAACGTTTCCGGCGGTTGCGCACCGGAGACGCCGTACTTGCGATCGAACACGAAGAAGGGAACGCCGCGCGCGCCGAGCATTTCCGCTTCTTGTATGTCGCGCTTCACTTCTTCCGCATATTGATCGCTGTTCAGCATGTTACGCAGCTCCTGTTCATCGAGGCCGATCGCTTTTCCCATCGCGACGAGCGTTTCGTGATCGCTGATGTCTTTGCCTTCGGTGAAATAGCCGGCGAACAATTGTTCTTCGGCCGCATCCTGTTTTCCGTATTTGGCGGCGAGATGCGAGAAGCGGTGCGCATCGAACGAATTTGCGACGATCGCTTTGTCGAAATCATAACGAAGTCCCGCTTTGGCCGCCATGGCCGTCACGTTGTCGTTCATCTGTTTCGCCCATTCGCGCGTTTGCCCTTTGCGTTCGGCGAGATAATCGTGAATGTCTTTCCCGGGCGTGCGCTGCGCATCCGGCGAGAGCTGGAAACTCTTCCACACGATTTCCACGTTGTCTTTGCCTGAAAATTCTTCCAGCGCTTTTTCGAAATGCCGTTTGCCGATATAGCAGAACGGGCACATCACATCGGACCAGATCTCTACTTTCATGCTGCAAAGTTACGCATTCACTTTGGCGGGAGCGGCTTTGCGGTTGTCGAGGCTGAGCGCACCCGTGCCGTTGTAAGCGAAGAACAACGCAGCTCCCATCAGCCCGATATCTTTCAGGAACATGACCATATCCATTTGCCGCATCATCGGATCGGTGATCGTCCAGAAGTTGTGCATCATGAAAGTCACGGGGACGAGGAACAGGACGAGCAGCCAGGCGCCCCATTTTGCTTTGTAGCCGAGCATGATGCTGATGGCGCCGACCAGCTCCATCACGCCGGAAAACGGAACGAGGAACGAAGCCGCCGGAACGCCTTTGGCCACTGCGAAACCGACGGATGATGCGGAGAAATGTCCGAAAGATGACATCAGGAAAATGAGCGAGAAAAGAATTCTGCCGAGAAGTGAAACGTATTTCATACGATTTGTTTTTGGTGAGGAATGAATGAATTGACGTTGCAAAATTCCGGTAAGCAGGTATACTTTTGTAACTACTATACCGGGGTATACCGGTATACTCTTGTATAGTGCCTTTTCTTTTGATAGCCTGTACAACGTCGTAATTTTGTATCACAATTCAACCATGATCAAAACGAAAGAACGTTGCCCGGAGGGCTTGAGTAACGGCGAATGCAAAGGACGTTTGCTGCCGGTGCAGGATGCGCTGTACGTGATCAACGGCAAATGGAAGCTGCCGATCATCATTGCGCTCGGCTTCGGCAATAAGCGTTTCAAGGAGCTGCAGCGCGAGATCAGCGGCATCACGGCGCGCATGCTGTCGAAAGAGCTGCGCGACATGGAAATGAACCAGCTCGTCAAACGCACGGTGTACGATACCACGCCGGTAACCGTCGAATACGAGCTGACGAATTACAGCCGCAGCCTCGAGAAAGTAATTTCCGCCCTGCACGAATGGGGCACGCAACATCGCAAGCGCATCCGCGCACGTTCTTAAAAAAACATCTTATGCTGAAACTGAAAATGATTGTCGGCAGCACGCGTCCCGGAAGAAAAGGACTTGCGATCGCCGATGCCTTTTTGCCCATCCTGAAATCGCACGCCGGATTTGAAACCGAGCTGGTCGATCTCGCGGATTTCAATCTTCCTGTGTTCGACGAGCCGAACCATCCGCGCTTCAAACAATACACGAAGGAGCACACGAAGAAGTGGAGCGCGAAGATCGACGATGCCGATGCGTTCGTGCTGGTGCTGGCGGAATACAACTACAGTGCGCCCGGCGCCATCAAGAACGCGATCGATTTCCTTTCGCAGGAATGGGCGCACAAGCCGATGGCCTTCATCAGCTACGGCGGCATTTCAGGCGGACTGCGTGCCGTCGACAGTCTGCTGCAGCCGCTGCGTGCATTGAAAGTTGTGGCGATCCCCGAAGGCATTCACCTGGCGATGTTCGGCAAACATTTTACGGAAGACGGAAAATTCACCGTCGATGAGCCGATGGAAAAATCCGCGCACAATGTGCTGAACGAGCTCGAGAAATGGGGGAACGCGCTGAAGGGAATGAGAGGCTAAGCGTTGCGTAAATGAAACCGAAAAGGCGCAAAGGACGCAAAGTTCTTGGCGCCTTTTTCTTTGCGCACTTTGCGGTTTTACCAATCACTCAATTCTCCGCATGCAACCCGACGCGATTGCCTTCCGTGTCGAGGATCACCGCAATGTATCCCGCGTTGATCAGCATGCGCGGCACGAGCACTTTTCCGCCGGCCGCTTCTACTTTGTCGAGTACCTGTTGCAGGTCGGGACTCGCGTTGATGTACACGAGCGTTCCCTCTTTCGACGGTTTATTTTTCGTCGTTTGCGAAAGCACGCCCGTTACGCGTCCCGAAGTTGCTTGCACGATTTGTGGATCGTAGGGGAAAAAAGTCAGCACTTCGCCGGTTTCCGGGATGGAGCGTGTAGTCATTTCGATAGCGAGGATCGTCTCGTAAAATTTCTTCGCGCGTTCCGTATTCACGACCGGAATTTCGAACCAGGTGAGTACGTTGTTGCCGGTATTGATCTTTTGCAGCTTGCTCATAGTGTTTGATTTTTATAGGGCAAATTTCTTCTGCGTTCCGGAAAAATACCCGTGACAATCGTCACAAAAATCAAGCCCTGGAGCGGCGGCTGCGAATGCGGCTGAGTGTCTCGCGCGAAACGCCGAGGAAGGAGGAAAGCTGCGAAAGCGGAACGCGCTGCAAAAGAAACGAGAAATGCTGTTCGATGTATTCCAGTCGGGCAGCAGCGTCGTACAGCTGGAAAAGCTTCGTGAATTCTTCCTGCTTCGAAGCGAAAAGGCGAATGCAGTTCCTGCCGAGCGTTTCAATCTCCGGCGACTGCTTCGAAGCCTCCATTAATTTCTTCTTGTCGAAGAGGATCGCGTCCAACGACTCGCAAGCGATGATGGAATAAGCCGAAGGTTGCCCGTTGCCAAAGCTCGCGACGTTGGTGGCAATCTCGTTTTCGAAATAAAAGGCTGTATTCTTTTCTTCGCCGT
>CAMLEF010000123.1 GCA_946478675.1 uncultured Flavobacteriales bacterium
GAAGCCGACGTTGCTGCCGGGAGGAAGAAGCGCATCGGTGCCGTCGGTAATGATGAGCTGGAAGTCGTTCAGCTTGTCGACGTGCTGGCTGTAATAACCCACCGTTTGCCAGCGCACGATCATGGCCGTCGGCGTCACTTTGTAATAAACCACTCCGCTGGCGAGGTTACGCGTATCGATGTCGGCCCAGAACGGCGCGATCATCGTGTAGAAAGTGCTCGGGAAAGTGCTGGAAGAAAAAGTTCCGTACGGCGATCCGAAAGAAATGTTGCCGTTGTTGTTGATGTACACCTGCGTCTGCATTTGTCCGTAAAAGCAAAACAGGAACGGCAGGTTGATCAGGTTGGAAGAGCCGTCGTCGTTGCGGTAATCCGGCGGCGTTCCGAACTGGAACGGCACCACCTGGAAGGTCGCGTCGATCGGGATCATGCAATTGCAGTTGGCAGGAACCGTAGCGGGCGTTTGCGGCGGCTGAACGATGGCGCTGAGCGGCTGCACCACGCTGTCGTAACCGACGTAGTACAAACCGGTCGTGAGCTGGCCGGCCGCTTTCATCTGGTCATACTGTCCCGGCGCAACAGGTTGAGCCTTGTGCGCAGCGTTCTGACCTTGCATGTAATGCGAAGCCAGCAGCAAAGTCAATATGACTGCAATCCGTTTCACGATAACATGTGTTCCGCTGGGAAAAATGAGAAAAATGCTGTGTTTGCCTGACAACAAATTCCTGCGCGGGAACATATTAGCAAATTAACAAAAAAAAGCTGACGGTTGTTGTTAATGAATCAGACGGGAGAGCTATTGGATTGCCATTCAGTATTTTACATTTATGATACACAGCTGAATTTCCCCGGAAGGTGGCTGGTTGGTTAAGTTGGTTGGGTTGGATCGTTGGTTAAATGTTACCGGCTATCTCCGCTACTTCACAAATACAATCATCTACCACCAACCAACCTTACCAACCTTACCAACCCAACCAACCAATCAACGACAATCCATCCAACCACCGTAGCTTTGCCGGCTTTTATGCAGAGCTGGAGATCCCATTTCCGTCAAACGCTCACGCTGGCCTTGCCGGTTTGCCTGAGTAACGTAGGTCACATCACGGTCGACCTGGCGGATAATTTTTTCGTGGGCACGCTTCCGGAAAAAACCATGGGGCAGGCGGCAATCAGCCTGGCGATGGCGCTGTTCATGCTCATCTTCGTACTGGCAATTGGAATTTCTTACAGCATCACACCGATCGCAGCGGAAGCCAACGCGCAGGGAAAACAGGAACGTCTCGTCATCTACCTGCGGCACGCCTTTGTGCAGAACCTCGTCGCTTCGGTTTTGCTTTTTGCATTGTTGTCTGCACTTGCGCCGCTGCTGCACTACGCAGGAAAATCGACGGAAGTCACGGAGCTCGCCATTCGTTTCCTGAATGTGATGATGCTTTCGTTAATCCCGCTGAGCCTGTTCTTCACCTGCAAACAATTCGCAGAAGGCATGTCCGACACGCGCACGGCAATGTTCATCACCATTGGCGCCAACGTGCTGAACATCGTGCTGAACTGGATGCTTGTTTCCGGAAGATTCGGACTGCCGCGGCTCGGCGTCATGGGCGCGTGCTGGTCGACGTTCATTGCGCGCTGCTGCATGGCGGTGGCGATCCTTTGTTATTTTCTTTTCAGCAAACGCTACCGTCCTTACCGCAGCGCCTTCCGCATCCGGCAGATCAGCTGGGCGCCGATCCGTGAGCAGCTGCGCATCGGCATTCCGTCGGGGCTGATGTTTTCGCTCGAAGTGGGTGCATTCGCCGTACCGACGATCTTCATTCCCGGAACGGATCAACTAGCCGCGCATCGCGTTTCGCTGAGCCTCGCTGCGATGACGTACATGATCTCGAGCGGACTCGGCGCAGCAGCTACGATCCGCGTCGGGCATTATCTCGGTTTGAAAGACCGGTCGGATGTGCGGCGCGCGGGATTCAGCGCGGTGCTGCTTTCTGTGACGTTTATGCTTTGCGCAGCCATTATTTTCATCGCGTTTTATCGCCAGCTGCCCGCGCTTTTCAACGACGATGCAAGCGTGCTGCATTATGCCGGACCGTTGTTGCTGATTGCCGCTGCGTTTCAATTGTTCGACGGCGCGCAGGTCACCGCGCAGGGAGCGTTGCGCGGATTGAAAGACACCGTAAGGCCCGGCGTGATTGCTTTCGTGGCGTATTGGATCGTGGGATTGCCGGCGAGCTGGTACTTCTGCACGCAATTACACAGCGGCGTGTACGGCGTGTGGTACGGATTTATTCTCGGGCTGTCGGTAGCGGCGGGCGGATTTTTGTGGCGGTATCATAAGCTGACGGGAAGATCGGCGAATCTGCGTATCTTTAAATGAACAGAATAAATACGATGGCGAATTTACAGTTGCGACAAAAGATCCATGATTATGTTGACCAGGCTGACGATCAGCTCCTGGAAATTGTTTTGATGCTTTTCAAAAGAGAATACGGGAAAGGTTATTATATCGCCGAGGAAGATTGGGTGGAAATAGAAAAGCGGCAGCAGGAAATGAGCAGTGGAAAAGTGAAAGGCATTCCTTCAAAAAAAGCGCTGGGAAGCATCCGCAAAAAACTCAAAAGTAAAAATGGATGAAGCCCGTCTTCTATCATCCGCGGGCACTTCTTCAGATCGAACAAATTGCTTCCTGGTACGAGGCGCAACAGGAAAATCTCGGCGTACTATTTCTCGATCGGTTAGAAGAAGCTGAAAATTATATCGCCCAACATCCGGAAGCTTTTGAAATCAAAAAGAAAAATATCCGCCAGGGGTTGATGCGACGGTTCCCTTACGTGATCATATACGAAATAACCAATGAAACTATCGCCATTTACGGCGTGATCCATGCCCGCCAAAAACCGTCGTTGCGTTTCAGGAAATAATCCTACAACACCTCTTTCAAATACCGGTCGCGCAGCACGCTGTCATGATGAATATGATGGCCGGCGATAATGTACAGCAGCGCGCGTGCCGTTACCGGCTTGTTGTTCGCGGTGCCGACGCGATCAAGATCTTCTTCGGAAAGTGATTTGAACAGCGTAATCGTCGATTCGCGGACGAAGCCGAACTCGTGGCCGAGATCATACAGCGAACGGCGGTTGAAATTGGCGACGCGCACGTAATCGTTCTCCTCGAAGCCCGGCAGCGATTGCGTCTCCCCGCGCGCAATGCACAACGCACGAAATGCCATGATGCGCTCCGTATCGATCATGTGCCCTACGACTTCCTTCACCGTCCATTTTCCGTCGGCGTAACGATGCTCCTCCATTTCTTCCGGCACTTCCGAAAGCAGCGCTTTGAAATCGAGCACCTGCGATTCGAGCACCTTCAGCGGGTCGCGGCCGGCGAGCTTGCCGATGTACGTTTCGTAGTAGGGAGCATAGGAACCGGAAGCTGGCGCTGTGATCATGGAGTTAGTTTTTGAGAGGAGAAAATTAATTTTTACTTCCGGTATTCGAAAATAAAATGCGAAAGGATTTTTATGATTTCCGGCAGTCCTAATCGAGCTTCTTCAGCTCCGACTTGACGAACTCGACCAATTCGCGCACGTATTCTTTCGAGAAGTCAAAACGAATGCCGGCTGCTTCATAAATTTTCCCGATCGGTTGCGTGTAGCCGAGACGCAGCGCCGCTTCATAACCTTTCAGCGCTTCTTCAGGATTGCGGCGATAATTCCGCCACACCGCGATCGCACCGAGCTGCGCCATGCCGTATTCGATGTAATAAAACGGCACTTCGAAAATATGCAGCTGTTTCTGCCACGTCATGCTGCGGATCGTTTCGTACCCCGACCAGTCGGCGACCGGCGAATCGAAACGCGCAGAAATTTTATTCCATGCTGCGGAACGCGCTTCTACGGAATGTTTTTCATTCTCGTATACCCAATGCTGGAACGCATCGACCGTAGCGACCCACGGCAGTGTCGAGAGAATTTTTTCCAGCTGCTCGCGGCGGGCGCGCTTGAGCTCATCGGCGTCGGAATAAAATTCATCCCAGTATTCCATCGAGATGAGCTCCATCGACATGCTGGCGAGCTCACAAACTTCGGAAGGCGGATGCTTGAGCGCATTCGAAGGCAGCGGATGCTCGAGGAAGGAATGGATCGCGTGACCGGCTTCGTGCACCATCGTCACGAGATCGCGCTGTGAGCCGGCGGAATTCATGAAGATGAACGGCACGCCGGTTTCCACGAGCGAATAGTTGTAGCCGCCGGGCGCTTTTCCTTTTCTCGAATCGAGATCGAAGTGGCCCATGCGGCGCATGATGGAAATGTATTCCGCGTATTTCGGATGCACGCGGCGCATGCAGGCGATGGTTTTGTCGAGCAATTCCTCGCCGCTGGCGAATGGCTTCAGCGCAGGTTTTCCGGAAAGATCGACTTCCATGTCCCACGGCCGCAGCTGATCGTAGCCGAGCTTCGTTTTGCGTTCGCTGTCGAGGCTGGCCATGAACGGCACGACTTCGGTTTCCACGGCTTCGTGAAAGCGGAAGCAATCTTCTTTCGTGTAATCGAAACGGCCCAGCGCGGCGAAGCTGTAATCGCGGAAATTGGAGAAGTCCGCATTGCGCGCTACTTCCTGCCGCAGACCGCAGAGCTGATCGAAAAGCGCGTCGAGCGTTTCCCGCAGCTGCAGCCGCTGCGCCCAGATTTTTTCAAAAGCTTCCTGCCGCTTCGCGCGATCGGTGCTCTTGTAAAAATTCGACGCCTGCTGCAGCGTGAGTTCCTTGTCGTCCATCACCACCATCAGGTCGCCGACGATCTTGCCGTATTGCTGCTTGAGCTGGTCGATCCCGGTGAACAGCGGAATGTTCTTCTCGCGGTAAATGGTGATATCGTTGTGCACGCTGCGCAGGTACACGTTGTAATCGGGATCCAGCGCATTGCGGAACGGCGATTCGTCGAGCTTGCGGTTGAATTCGTGAAACCACGGCGCCGCTTTCGGCTCGATCCCGGACACAAAAAAATCGTAGGCCTGCTCGTACGCTTCGTTGGTCGTGTCGCAGGTGGAACGGATGTAACGCCAGGCGAGCTCTTCATCGAAAACGACATCGAGCTCGTTCAGGTCGGACATCCATTTCAGGAAATCTTTTTCCGAACGGAATTCTCTCCGGCCGAGGTCCGCAAAAAAAGGCTCCAGCGATTCCCAGCTGTCGAAGGAAAGTTTTTCGGGCAGGAAGTGACGCTGCTGCCGCGTAACGGCCGTGTGTTCCATTGAAAAAAAAGAAAGAAGAAAGACTACGCGGTGCCGGTTTTACGGACGCCCTGCGCTTTTACTTTCGGCGCGTTGCTCTTCAGGTTCTGCTTCGGACCAGCGTCTTTTTTCACCGAGGGAACGTTCTTCGGCTTGTCTTTGTCGAGCACCGGTTTTTCTTCGCCTTCGCCCGCTTTTTCTTCTGCCGTCAGCAGTCCGCAGGTGTGCAGGATGTTGTACCAGTTGAACATCTTGCGGAGGTCGGAAAGGTGCACACGGTCCTGGTCGTATTCCGGAACAACGGATTCCATGTAGGCGCGCATCGCTTTCTCGTCGCTGCTTTTCGGATCGATCGTTTTACCGCCTTTTTCTTTTTCGAAAATTTTCTGGTAAACGTCTTTCAGCGGAAGTTCTTCGCCGGTCGTATAAATGCTGATATCGTCGAGCTTGCTGATCGGGCTGGTTGCGAATGCGGGAAAACGCTTCTTGTCCACCAATGATTCTACGATCACACCGTTTTTCGATTGCGCGATCACTTTGTAAAGTCCGGGCATTCCCGTAATAGCAATAACGTTGCTGATGTCCATATGCTTGGTCTGTTTCCTGCAAAATTAATAAAAGGAGCTTAGGATAACAGCCCACATTTGACAGTTTGCAGTCGGCTGTTTGCAGTTTATAAAAAGCAAAGGCCGGAGACTGATGAAGCTCCGGCCTTTGCTGTAGTATTTTTTCAGTGACAGACTGCCAACTGCAGACTGCCGGTTGTTAATGCGAGATCACCATTTTGCGTGTGACGAGACGATCGCCGGAGAGGAGCTGCACGAAATAAATGCCTTCGGAAAGTTCGGAAGCATCGATGCGCTCGATGTATTCGCCGGGCTGCTTTTCTCCTTCGGAAACCAGTCGTACGAGGCGGCCGGACGCGTCGACAATGCGCAGCTCCGTTTTCGCCGTTTCACCAACGCTGTAATGAATTTCCGTCATGCCCGAAGTCGGGTTCGGGAACAGGTTGAAGATCGCGTCGTTGAGGCTCGTGTTGTCGACTGAATTCAGCGGAAGGTTGTTGTACATCGTCTGTGCGTCCACCGCGCTGTTCTGGAGATCGGAAAGATCGTCACCTGCAATGAGCGCGAAAGCTACTTTCACCGAATCGCCGGAAGTTACGGTGAACGGTCCGGAGCTCACGACATCACAAACGTCGTTGCCGGTTCCGCTTCCGCCCGCCTGCTGACGGTTGGTCGAGAGCACGGTGTATTTCTGCGCCGTGGAGAAACCGTTCGTGATGTCGACACCACCGCCGCCACCGGCAAGGTTATCGATCGCGTAGTGATTCACCGGCGCCGTGTTCGTGAGCAGCTTGATGCCGCAGTATTTTCCGCCGGCGTTCGTGCAGTACGCGTAACCCATTTTGTTCGCCGCATCAAAATCGGCTTTGTTGTTGCCGTACGTTGCCGCGTCGATATCCCAGTCGGAGAAAATGCCGGCATACACGTTGTTCAGCGTGCTCGCTCCGGTATTCTTGATCACGTATTCGACGATCACGTATTTGCGATGACCTGCCGCCGTCCATGCATACGCTTTGTGATGAACGGACACCGGGAGCGGCGTGGAAGAAACGTTATCGCGGAACGTACCGTCGACATCGAAATCCGACATCGGCGCGGTCATCACGCGATGTACTGCTACCTGCGAGCCGAAATCCGCATCGGTGTTGCCGGCCGTTGCGCCACGCACCATGTCGTTCACGATGGAAGACGAGGAACCGATCATGAGGCTCGACTCGTACATCAGCGTTCCGGAGTTCATGTAATCGAAACCGAGGCCCTGCAGCTGGTTCGGCTGGTTGTAACCGATCAGGCCTTTGCTGGTGATCGTGGTCCAGACGTCGTTCACCGTAATGTTGATGTAGTCGACGTTCACCGTCATGCTGAAATACTGGTAAGCGGTGTAGGTGCCGTCATTCAGCGTGAGCTTGAAAATGATGTTGGCGTTCACCGGTGCTGCCGGAAGAATTTTCACCTGGAACGGATCCGCCGTATGCGTGGCAGTTCCCATCGTGCTGAGCGCGCCGACATTGGTAGAACCGTCGAGCACCGTAACGTACGTACCACCGGAAGCGACCGAAAGCGTTGCCGTCAGGTTCGTCGTTGCACCGAGATAATTGGTGAAGAGTCCGTCGATGCGAACGGTGTCACCGACTACGAACGTAAGGTCGTTATGATCGTCGTAGTTGATATTGGAATACAGTACCGACGGGCTGCTCGCATCGGTGAGCGCACGGTAAAGGTTCACGCGGCCGGTGCCGAGCTTGTTCGTGTAAGTCGACGAGCTGTTGGAAGAGAGCGAGTAGATGTTGTCGGCAGTGACTTTGAGTCGTTCGCCGGCCTGGAGTGCGTTGTAAGAGGGGAAATAGGAACGGACAATGGCAGCAGCGCCGGCGCAAACCGGGGAAGCCATCGAAGTGCCGCTCGACTGCGTGTAGGAGTTGCTGGTCCAGGTCGCGTTCACGTTAACGCCGGGCGAGCAGATGTCGACCGTATAGTTGTAATCCGTGAAGCTGGCGTGCGCGTCGGTTGCGTCGGTTGCGGCAACGCTGAGCACTTTGTCGTAAGCAGCAGGATAAAACGCTTCGTCGATGCCGTTGTTACCGGCCGCAGCGACTACGAGAGCGTCGTTGTTGTTCGTTGCGTAATCAATGATCGTTTGGCCATACGAGCCGCCACCAGCGCCGCCCCACGAGCAGTTGATGACTTTGCAACCATGATCCGAAGCGTAAACGATACCGTCGTACGAAGCGATGAGCGCACCGGAAGCATCGGCGATCTTCACCGGGAGGAATTTGCAGTTATAGCCGGTTCCGCAAAGACCCGTACTGTTGTTGCATTGCGCCGCCGCACAGCCGGACACGTGCACACCGTGCGCATTGCCCTGCCAGGTCGGATCGTTATCATTCATGCCGCAATCCCAGCCGCGGTAGTTGTCGATGTAACCGTCGCCGTCGTTATCGGTGCCGTCGATCGGGTCGGCGGTGTTGAGCGCGATCTGGTTGACGAGGTCGGTGTGCGTGGGCTCCGTGCCGGTATCAACGATGCCGATGACGACAGAAGCGCTGCCCGTGCTCACGTCCCAGCCGCTCTGTGAAGCGCCGGCCGCGTGAATCGTGTAGAGATGGTACTGGCCGTTGTTGGTCGTGTTGTTGGCGGATTTCGGATCGTTCGGCGTGAGCGTGATCTTCGGGATGTAATGCGGCTCGACGTATTCGAAGAAACCGAGATCGAACATTTTCGAAATCGCTTTATCGAGCGGCAACGCGCCGGTATAATGCACTTCGTAAATGAGCGAAAGATCGACCATGGGAGCGCCCCACTGGTTTACTTTTTTCGAAGGCTGTTTGTGATTGGGATATTTCTTCTGCACATCGACCGCCCCGATCATCGCGAAGAAGTCGTTCAGCGCGGGAATAGCGATGTGTTCGTTCGTGCAAAGATTGCGGTACTCGGGAAGCACGTTAAACAGCATGGTGTTGGCCATGTATTCGTCCGGCTGCAGCGAACTCACAGGGGTGTGGTTCTGGTGCGGTCGGGCGGCTTCCGCGCTTGCAGTGCGTGCAAGAACGGGTGCAGCGAGGGCGCAGGCAATGGTAAACGTAAGGATCCGTTTCATGGAAATTGTTCAGGTCAGGTTAATTGTTGTAGGTTGATGCGAAGCACGAATGTAGCGATAACAAACTGTAAATCAAAGATGCCAGTGGCGCGAAAATCAGACCTTTAAAGAAAAAAGAGACGAACGGTTTTTCCCTTGTAAAAAATCCGCTCAGGCCTGGTACGCGGGCAGCTCTTTCAGGAAAATATATCCCGCATTTTCATGATCGGTTTTGCAGCAGAAATGCCGCAGCCCGTTCGTCAGCAGGAACAGCTCCGCCCCTACCGAAAGATTGTAGCGCGCCGCCTGGTCGAACACCGCCTGCGAAATTTCCACGCCCGGTGCTTTGCATTCGACGACGAGAAACGGTTTTCCAGAACGATCGTACGTCACGATGTCGCAGCGTCTCGGCAAACCGTTTACCGTAATGCTTTTTTCCACGGCCATCAGCGAAAGCGGGTACTGCTTTTCTTCCGACAGCCAGCGCAACGCATGCTGCCGCACCCATTCTTCAGGCGTGAGCGCGACCCAGCGTTTGCGTGAAGGATCGAAGATCTCCGGCAGCCCGTTTTGTTCGCGCAGCCGGAAACGGTATTCCGGGAAGTTCAGTTTCGGGAACATGATTTCGGAGGCGAAAGTTAGCGGTTTCGGCTTCTTCTTAACTTGCAGGATAATCATGGAGCTCGACGAACAAACCTGTCCGCAATGCGGTGGCAACGCGCTGCGGCCTTCCGGTTATCGCACATTCAAATGTGATTTCTGCGGAACGGTGCTCAAAAAAGAAGAAGAGCCTTCCGAAACTCCGCCGAAAAATCCTGCGCATTATTCCGCACCCGCTTCGACGAATTTCAGCAACACGCGACGGCGTTACGAAGAGGAGGAAGAAGACGAAGAAGAATCGAACAAGCTCAAAGGCATCATCGGCGCATTGGTAGTGGGAGCAATCGGATTGATTATCGTTCTGCTGCTTTCTTCCCACGAAAAACCTGCGCATGAAACGCCGGCTTTTATTCCTGTACTGCCGGAAATGCCGCAACCGGCGGAACCGTTTTTACCGAAGTTGCCTGTTGACACTACCGAGCTCCTCGAGCCGCACATCATGACGGTGAATGGCGCAGATGTTTTCATCAACGGCAAAAGAACAAGCTCGCGCAAAATCAAAAAAGGACAGTCGCTGAAGATCGTGCTGCGCCAACCGAAAGGATTGATCACGTACGGCAACACAGTGTATGTTTCAGCGTCCATCACCGTGCAGGATTTCGAAGGCAACACGCTGTACGAATTCCCGGATTATCACAACACCACAACGGACGGCGAGCGCGCTTCCAATTTCAGCAAGAGCTTCGCCTTCGAGCTGAAAGCCAACAACCGTTACGGCTTCTCTTCGGAGCACCGGAAATATCTCGTCATCTACCGCCTCACCGATGAGAAAGGCGACGGAGAAATTTACGGCCGCCTTCCGTTAACTTACACGCCCTGATTAACACAACGGCAACGCAACGACGATTCATTCTGCGTAATTTTACCTCCCAATCGCTCCCGCTGAAACAACATCACCCGCAACAACGCACCCCGAAACCCGAAACTCGAAACGTCGCAACACGCAACACCGCAACATTTTTATGAAAACCAAACAAGATATTGTCAGCAACTGGCTTCCGCGCTACACCGGAACGCCGCTCAGTGATTGGGGCGATTATGTGCTCCTGACGAATTTCAGCAATTACGTACGCATGTTTGCCGAATGGAACGGCGTACCGGTGCGCGGCGAAGACCGCCCGATGCTCAATGCGCATGCCGGCGGAATTTCCATCATCAACTTCGGCATGGGCAGCCCGACCGCGGCGACGGTGATGGACCTGCTCAGCGCCATCAACCCGAAAGCCTGCTTGTTTCTCGGCAAATGCGGCGGGTTGAAAAAGAAAAACAACATCGGCGATCTCATTCTCCCGATTGCGGCGATCCGCGGCGAAGGAACGAGCAACGATTATTTTCCGCCCGAAGTTCCCGCGCTGCCGGCGTTCAGCCTGCAGAAAGCCATCTCGACGACGATCCGCAATCACCAGTGCGATTATTGGACGGGCACGGTGTACACCACCAACCGCCGCGTGTGGGAGCACGACGAAGAATTCAAAGAATACCTGCGCACCACCCGCGCGATGGCAATCGACATGGAAACCGCAACGATCTTTACTGTCGGTTTTCACAATGAAATTCCGACCGGCGCGCTGCTGCTCGTTTCCGATCAGCCGATGATTCCCGAGGGCGTGAAGACGGAAGAAAGCGATAAAAAAGTCACGCAGGATTACGTCACGCGCCAGTTACAGATCGGCGTCGACGCGCTGAAAGAGCTGATCAATAACGGGCTTACGGTAAAGCACCTGCAATTCTAACGGGGGTGCGAATTACGAATCGTTACGAATTACGAATGGCGGTATGGCGGAATTTTGTAACGGGGATTTGTATGTATTCGTATAAACTGGCTGTGAGCTGAGTTTGTATCGTTTTAAAAAAAGTTCGGAGTTGAACGTTTCGGGTTCGGAGGTTGACTTCCTACTCCGAACGCAAAACTCCAAACGCCCAACTCATTCATTCGTAATTCGTTTTTCGCAAAAGATTCGTAATTCGTAATTCCGTATTTTAGCCCCGCTTATGCGCCCGTTATCCCGCTTTTTCGGTTTGGTTTTGTTGGCTGTTTCGCTGGCTTTTGCTTCGTGCAAACACGAGGTGTGTTCCGGC
>CAMLEF010000124.1 GCA_946478675.1 uncultured Flavobacteriales bacterium
CGATGCTGAGCAGCAGCACGAGCCCGCCCTGCAGCAACCCGAGGAAGATCCGCGCAGTGCCGAACACCGGCTGGTCGACTTTGGCCGGAGGACGCTGCATGATGTTGCGCTCTTCGTCTTCCGCTTCGAAGATCAATGAAGAAGCCGGGTCGATGATGAGTTCGAGGAAAGCGATGTGCAGCGGGAAAAGCAGCACCGGCAGATGCGGGAACAACACCGGCAGCAACGTCAGTCCTGCGACGGGAACGTGCACAGCGAAAATGTACGTCATCGCTTTGCGGATGTTGTCATAGATGCGGCGGCCCATGCGAATGGCGACGATGATCGAAGAAAAATTATCGTCGAGCAAAACGAGGTCGGCGGCTTCCCGCGCTACGTCGGTGCCGCGCTGTCCCATCGCAATACCGATGTTCGCCGCACGCAATGCCGGTGCATCGTTGACACCGTCGCCGGTCATCGCTACGATCTCGTGGTTGTCTTTCAACGCTTCGACGAGCAGCAGCTTTTGTTCCGGCACCATGCGCGCAAAAATGTTGCAGGTCTTCACGCGGCGCTCGATCTCCGGCTCGTCCATTTCCGCCAGCTCGCTGCCCGTGATCACTTCTTCCGCATTCTTCAATCCCATTTTGCGCGCGATGTGCTGCGCGGTGGCGGGATTATCACCGGTAACCATGATCACGCGGATGCCGGCAGTATAGCAGGAAGCAAGATCCTGTGCGATGGTGGCGCGCAGCGGGTCTTCCATTCCGACCAACCCGAGGAAGCGAAATGAAAATCCCTGCTGGTGCGGCGGAAGTTCCTTCGCTGTATACGCGCAAGTCGCAACGCCGAGCACGCGCAATCCTTCCGCTGCGAAATCCGCGATCTGCGCATTCAGCTTTTCGCGATCCGCTTCGTTCATCCCGCAAAGCAACGCGATCGCTTCAGGAGCGCCTTTCGCCGTTACGAGCCTTTCGCCGTTCGATAATTGGTACACACGCGACATCGCGAACAGCTGCGGTGAAAGCGGGTATTCTTTTTCAAGATGCAGCGAAGGAATTTCCGGGAGATGATCTTTTGCGCAGGCGACGATCGCTTTTTCCATCGGGTCGAACGGCTCTGCCTGCCCGGCCAGCAACGCAGTACGCAGCAGCTCCTGCACAGAGGAATCGTTCAGCTTTTCTTTTCCCGCCACGAACGATTGTTGATTCGCCAGCAAACGGCGCACCGTCATCCGGTTTTCAGTGAGCGTCCCGGTTTTATCCGTGCACAGCACCGTGACGGAACCGAGCGTTTCGATCGATGCGGATTTTCGCGTGAGCACGTTTTTCTTCGAAAGCCGCCACGCGCCGAGCGCCATGAACAGCGTGAGCACGACTGCAAATTCTTCCGGCAGCATCGCCATGGCCAGCGACAACCCGCTGAGCACACCGTTCAGCCAGTCGCCGCGGGTAACGCCGAAAATGATGATCAGCAGCACGCAAAGGCCGAGACCGAGAATGGAAAACGTACGAACGATGCGCGAAGTTTCCCGCTGCAGCAATGTCGCTTCGTCTTTCACATCCTGCAGCAGCTTGCCGATCTTTCCGATCTCCGTTTCCAATCCGGTCGCATGCACCTGCGCAAGTCCGTGTCCGCGCACGATGAGCGTTCCGGAATACACGCAATGCCGTCCGCTGCCGGAAGGCGATTCGAATTTTTGTGTGCTATTCCACACATTTTTCCCGACCGCTTCCGATTCGCCGGTCAGCAACGATTCATCGGTTTGCAGGTTGGTGGTGCTGAGCACGAATGCATCGGCCGGCACACGATCGCCTTCCTGGAGAATAACGAGATCGCCGGGCACCACTTCCCTTCCGGGAATTCGCTGTTCTTTTCCATCGCGGATCACCAGCGCGCGCGGGCTGGAAAGATCACGCAGCTCGTCGAGTGCACGTTCGGTTTTCTTTTCCTGGAAAAAAGAGATGGCGATCACGATGAGCACCGATGCCATGAGCATGATGCCTTCGCCGAAATCACCGAGCAGCATGTACAGTGTTCCGCAGGAAAGCAGCAACAGCAGCATCGGCTCCTTCAGCACATCGATCACGATCCGCCAGACGGATTTCGGTTGGGCAGAAGGCAGTTCGTTATAACCGAAGGCAGCGCGCTGCTTTTCCGCTTCAACAGCAGAAAGCCCGCTTTTCGGCGTCACGGGAGGTGTAGTCGGAGCGGTTAACATACACGACAAAATTACAGTTAGGATACAACGGTTTCCTGATCGGCCTGCGAAGGAAAACTGATCGTCGTCAGGACGAGCTGTGGCAGATCTGCCGAAGCTCGTCGAGCACCGTAGTATACCGCGATTCCGGCAGCTCCAGGTCGTCGAGCAGTTTTTTATTCTCGAGTACCTGCTGGCAAACCACCACATCTTTCCCCAGCAAATGCGCTTTCTCAGTTTTCGTGAGCGACGTCAGGCAGGTGATCGGGTACAGCGCGAGTGTGTCGGCAAGATCCTTGATCGCTTTCCCGTCGGGATAATCCCAGCTCAGCAGCTTCAGCCCGATGCAGGTGCCGTAGCGGATGGCGTCGTGCGAAAATTTCGTGTTGGTCGCCACGCCGCCGAAGAATTTTTTGCCGATGCCTTTATCCATCATCTGCTCCACGTCGAGGAACCGCGAGCGCACATAGAGCGGAACTTTCACGTCGCAGAAAATGCCGGGATGATTATGGTATTTACATTCGTACAGCTCGACGGTATTTTCTTTTTCCGCAATGATGTCGATCTCGTGGTTCACGCACATGCCCTGCACAATCACGCCGGTGCGTACGCTGTACCCTTCCGATTTCAGCAAAGCAGCAACGTATTGCTCGAAAGGAAAACCGGTCGGCCCCAGCTCCATGATGCCGCGCTTGAGATGATATTTCGCAGCCATCTTTTTCGAACGCTTCTTCAGCAGTGCGAACGCCATTTTATGAAGCTTCCGCGTATCGATGCCCGGGTATAATTTCGGCATCACCTGTTCGACAATTTCCGAAGCGGTTTCCGGGCTGGCCCCTGAGCGCAGCAGCGAACGCTTCAGCTTTTCCATGGAGAAAGGAACGGCTTCCCCGGTGGATTTGATGACGGGAACAGGTGAGTCGTTTTTCATGAGAAGGACGTGCGTGAAGGGTGGTTGGTTGGGTTGGTAAGGTTGGTTGGTTCGTTCGTTGAGTTTGTTGATTGGCGGTGGCTTGATCTTTATCGTTGAGAAGCCCGACACGGTTTAAGTCAGAAGTGATTTCAAAACCACTATCCAACCTTACCAACCCAACCAACTTATTCAACCAACTCCCCACAAAGCTACAAAAGCATCACCGGCAATTCATTCGTACCTTTCCGCACCTGCATTTACCCGATGAAAAAGAAAGAATGTCCTTCCTGCGCGATGATGATCGACGAGAAAGCGAAGGAATGCCCGATCTGCGGTTTTGAATTTCCATCACCGGTGAAATTGCAATGGGCGGCCATCCTGCTGCTCGTGCTTTTCCTGCTGGCGATGCTTTGGAAACTTTTATAACACAACCGATGAAACCGAATTTTGCACGAATGCTCCAGCTCGTGGATGAAGTGTTTGCCACCCGAAGCGATCCTTCGCAGCTGCAGGTGGACGAGCACGTGCTGGAAAAGCTGGCGCGCATTCATCCCGCGACCTTAGCTGAAAAAGAAACCGACGACGGCCCCATCGCCTGGATCCTGCTCATTCCGACGACACGGCAGGTGATGAACGATTTTATCGCGGGAAAAATTTCCGAACAGGAATTGCTCGACCGCACGCAGCCCGGCGAAACGTACGAAGCGATCTATCTCTGCTCGGCCACCATTCTGCCCGAATACCGCGGAAAAGGTTTGGGGAAACAACTAACGATGGAAGCGATCGGCGCGATGCGAAAAGAACATCCCATCGAAGCGCTGTACGTCTGGCCGTTCACGAAAGAAGGCGATGCGCTGGCGGAACAGCTGGCAAAATCCTGCGGGCTCCCGTTGTTCAAAAAGAGCGGGCATTAAACTTTTACTTCGGCCGTTTTCGGCTTATATTAGAGGTAGCGACTTTTTGAATTTATGACGTATGTGTAATTGTAAGAAAGGCGGTCCCGTGAACCCCAATCAAAAAACACGGACCGCCACGAAGCCCACGGTTGTTACTTCTGCTGCTTACCGGCGTTACGCGCTGCCCGAATCGCAGTTTGCGCCCGCCAGTCTTCCCGATGATAACACGAACCTCACCGATGCAGTAGAAGGTGAAACGCTCGAAGAAAAATGTTTTGCGCTCGGCCAGTTGCTCGGGCTGAACGACGCCGTTCCCGAAACTGTTTTGCTTGCCGCGATCGAGTTCCCCGTTTACGGACAAAAGCTGCTGGCGAAAAAAAACAACGCCGAATTGCTCGAACAGCTTTTGCAAAACCCGCCGGAGCTGCCACAGTATTCGTCTTCCGGGATCAAACGCAGCTACTCGAACAACGAGCTGATGGCGAAAGCTGCCAAAGCATTGATGAAATGGGGCTTCTCCGGTTTCAAAAAAGTCAGCGACGAGGTTTTGCAACGAAGAGAAACCGCTTGCCTCGCCTGCCCCAACCTTACCGAACCGGAAAGCAACCTGCAGCGTTATTCCGCCTCCGCCACTCCCATTGACAAATTAGGATTCCGCACGGGCAATAAAGTTTGCGGCGTGTGCGGCTGCGTCGTCAAAAACAAAATGAAGCTGTCGACAGAAACCTGCCCGGCTGTTTCATCAGAAGATTCTTCCGTGAACCGGTGGGGAGAAACGATTTAGAAATTGCCGATTGCCAATTTGAAAATTTAAAACAAACGCCGCGAGTGGTGAACCACATAGGAACATAGGAACATAGGCACATAGAAAAGAAAAACTATGTATCTATGTTTCTATGTGGTTTTAAATAAGCATCCGCAGCCTTCTGTCTTCACACGAATTGCCTGCAGTTTCAATTCCGCAATCGGCATCCGATAGCCATCGGATCGCCAATTTGCAAATTACCCCGCCAGCAATTCCTTCGCATTCTTCAATGCCGCATCACCGGGCGTTCCGGCGCTGAGCATCTTCGCGATCTCCCGGATGCGTTCGTCTTTCGTGAGGGCGCGGATGCGCGTGACGGTGCGGTTGCTTTTTTCTTCTTTATAAACGAAGAGATGCGCTTTGCCGCGGCTGGCCACCTGCGGAAGATGTGTGATCGTGATGACCTGCAAATGCTCGCCCATATGCTCGAGGATCGCGCCGGTTTTGGCAGCGATATCGCCGGAGATGCCGGTGTCGATCTCGTCGAAGATGATCGTCGGAAGCGCAGTGTGTTTGGCGAGCAGCGCTTTCAGGCTGAGCATGAGCCGCGATAATTCCCCGCCCGACGCGACTTTGTGCAGCGGCTGCGGCGCGTTGCCTTTGTTGGCGGAAAAGAGAAACGTCGCTTTGTCCATGCCGCTGTCGCGCGGTTCCGCCAGCGTTTCCAATTCCACGACAAGCTCCGCGTTGGGCATGCCAAGTTGCGCGAGCGTGGCTTTTACTTCTTTCGACAATTTCGGTGCGGCCGCCGAACGTTTCTTCGTCAGCTTCGCAGCAAGATCGAGCAGCTTTTTGCGGGAAGCTTCCAGCGCGTTTCCGGCTTCGGTCAGCTGATCCTCCAGCGAACCGATGTCGGTAATTTTCTTGTCGAGCTCATCACGCAGTATAATCAACTCCGCGACGGTTTTCACACTGTGCTTCTTCTGCAGGCTATAAATGAGATCGAGGCGCTCCTGCACTATTTCCGCGCGCTTCGGATCGTGCACGATGTCGCTGTCGAGCAATTCAAGTTCACGCGAAATATCTTTCAGCTCGATGTGCGTGCTGTTGACGCGATCGCTCAGCTGCTGGATGCGCGGGTTGTATTTCGCCAGCTGCACAAGCGTCGAACGGATCTCGCCGAGGCTGACGAGCAGGTTCGATTCCGATCCGTCCAATGCAAAAGCGGAACGCGACAAACCGCTCTTGATCGTTTCGGCATGCTCGAGCGTTTCCAGCTCACTTTCCAGGGCTTCCTGTTCGCCCGCTTTCAATTGCGCGGCATCCAATTCGCCGAACTGGAATTTCGCGTAGTCGAGCTCTTTCTTCGATTGCGCTTCACTTTCCGTCAGCGAACGCAACTGCTCTTCCAGCTTCTTAAAACGGCGGAACTCGTCTTTGTATTCCGCGAGCAGCTCTTCCGTTCCGGACACCGCATCGAGCGCCGCCAGCTGGAAAGAAGATTCCGCCAGCGCCAGCGTTTCATGCTGCGAATGAATGTCGACGAGCTTTTCGCCGATCGTGCGCAGCAAGGAGATATTGACCGGCGTATCGTTGATGAACGCACGCGACTTTCCTTCCGCAGAAATTTCACGGCGGATCACCGACTCATCGGCGTAATCAAGATCGTTGGCCGTGAAAAAATCCTCCAGCCCGTAAGCTTTGATCACGAACGTGCCTTCGATGATGCATTTCTGGTTCTTATCGTACAACGAAGAACTATCCGCACGATCGCCGAGCAGCAATCCCAGCGCGCCGAGCAGGATGGATTTTCCCGCGCCGGTTTCGCCGGTGATGATGGTGAGGTCTTTCGCCGGCTCCATTTCTACGGCGTCGATGAGTGCGTAATTACGAATGGAAAGGGTGCGTAGCATATCAATAAACTATTTCACAAAAAAGGCCGGTCCCGATTAGCCATCGGGACCGACCCAGGCCCATATTAAAAATCACGAATGAATTATGCGGTCACTTTGTTGAGCACTTCGGCCATTTTCTTGCCGATGGTGGCCGGAGATTCGACAACGTGAACGCCGTTCTCTTTCAGGATCGCCATTTTCGCTTCTGCGGTGTCTTCGCTGCCGCCAACGATTGCGCCGGCGTGGCCCATGGTGCGGCCTTTCGGTGCGGTGCGGCCGGCGATGAAGCCGACAACCGGTTTCTTGTTGCCGTTCGCTTTGATCCAGCGTGCTGCTTCAGCTTCGAGTCCGCCGCCGATCTCACCGATCATGACGATGCCTTCGGTTTCCGGGTCGTTCATCAGGAGCTCGACCGCTTCTTTGGTCGTGGTGCCGATGATCGGGTCGCCGCCGATGCCGATAGCCGTCGTAACGCCGAGACCTGCTTTCGCAATCTGGTCGGCCGCTTCGTAGGTGAGCGTTCCGGATTTGGACACGATGCCGATCTTGCCTTTTTTGAAAACGAAACCGGGCATGATGCCGACTTTCGCTTCACCTGCGGTGATAACGCCGGGGCAGTTCGGGCCGATGAGACGGCAATCTTTTCCTTTGAGATATTCTTTAGCTACCACCATGTCTTTCACGGGGATACCTTCGGTAATGCAAACGATCACTTTAATGCCGGCTTCTGCCGCTTCCATGATGGAATCCGCCGCAAATGCCGGGGGAACGAAGATGATGGATACGTCGGCGCCGGTAGTTTTTACGGCATCCGCCACGGTGTTGAATACCGGGCGGTCGAGGTGCGTTTGTCCGCCTTTACCGGGCGTTACGCCACCTACGACGTTGGTACCGTATTCGATCATCTGGGTAGCATGAAAAGTACCCTCCGTGCCCGTAAAGCCCTGCACGATTACTTTGGAATTTTTTCCGACGAGAACGCCCATAGGATGAGAATTAGTAATTGGATTAGGTAGCGCAAAAATAAGCGTTTGCCCCAATTACATGTGTTGCAGAAACGGGAATTGCTAACAACTTACTATGGGGGGGTGCGAATTACTGAATGGGGGTGCGAGCACCCAACTCCTCACCTACTTCTTATTTTACGAATCCTTACAGGGAACCTTTCAGAAACATGATGAGCGTTCCATTGCGCACGTCCCCTTGTGCTTCCACAGGATCGGCATACACCATTCGTATATTCGTAAACATTCGTAATGTGTTTCTCAAATACAGCAAGTGGGGTTACGAATTACGAATCAATACGAATACCGCGAATCACGAATAAGGGCGAATGATATAGCTGGAAGTACCGGACATTGCGGCATTCGTATATTCGTATTGATTCGTAATTCGCACCCGCCCACCTGCGAGCACCAAACCCCTCACCTACTTCTTATTGTAGTACTTCATCGCCGTCGGCAGGAAAGCTTTGATGTCTTTGATGCGTTGTTCGTCGCTGGGGTGCGTGCTGAGGAGGACGATCGGGGCGCCGCTGGAGGCTTGTTTCATGCGTTCCCAGAACGGGACGGCGCTGTTCGGATCGTAACCGGCCATGGCCATGAAACAGAGACCGAGCTTGTCGGCTTCGCTTTCGTGCTTGCGGGAATAGGCCAGCGCGCCGAGCGTGGTTCCGGTTCCGTACACCTGGTTGAAGATCTGCTGCGTTTGCTCGGGCTTCTGCGACATGGCGACGGACAAGGCCATTCCGCCCATCTGGATGGCGAGCTGCTGGCTCATGCGTTCGTTGCCGTGACGGGCGATGGCGTGCGCGATCTCGTGGCCCATGACGACGGCCAGGCCGTTTTCATCTTTGGAATACGGCAGCAGTCCCGTGTACACGACGACTTTTCCGCCGGGCATGCACCAGGCATTCACCTCGTTCGATTTCACGAGCTTGAACATCCAGACGTAACCGCGGATGCGTTTGTTCTGCTTGTGCTCGTTGAGGTATTTCGTGATGGCGCTGGAGATTTTCGTCCCCACCGTGGTCACACGAACGGCGTTGCTGTCGGGCGCGTAAATGACGACGTGCGAGTTGATGAATTTGCCGTACTCCTGCGTGCTGAGCGAAAGCATTTCCGACTCGGGAATGAGGTTGACCTGCCGGCGGTTCGTGATCGGCACGCGCGTGCACGACCAGGAAAAAAGAACTGCCATCCCGAGGAAAAGAAAAAGGGCGCGTTTCATAAAGAGAGCGTTGATGATATTACCGGGCCTGCAATCCCAATGCCAGCCTTCCCTCTGCCCGGTCGCAAGGTTACTCGATTTTTGCCGAAAGACCACGGTCGAGCATGGCTTCGCAGATGGGCACCAGCTTTTCGGGAGCCCCGCGTTTAACGGCGCACTTACCGCTGAAATGAATGATATGCGCGCACTGCTCTGCCTGCAACGCCTCGTGCCCGCACAGCTTGATGAGCGTCTCGATCACGAAATCAAACGTGTTGACGTCATCGTTGTACAGCACCAGGTCTTTCAACTCGACGATCTCTTCTTCGAGAAGAAGGTCCGCGCCGGTTTGCGTCTCTGTGGAATAGCTGAATTTCATTCTACAAAATTACGGCAATATTATTCAAAAGTTCAAGGTTCCAGGTTCAAAGTTCAAAGTTGGTTCAAGGATTAATGTTCCGGACCCGAACCTTGAACCTGAAACGTTGAACTTTAAACCGAATCAGTGCTGCATCGCCTCTTCCATCGGGATCTTTTTCCCGTTTTTGAAGGCGACGATAAACGCGTCGGAGAGGCCTTTCTCCACCGCTTCTTTGCGCAGGACTTCCGCGTCATCGTGCGAGCCGAAAACGCCGACCTGGTAAACGGTAAAGCCGGTTTCCGGATCGACATAGTTCTTCACGCCGCGGCCGGCAAACTGGAGGAATTTCGTAGCGATATCGATCGGAACTTCATCGCGGAAAGCGCCGAGCTGCACGGAGAAAACAAGACCCGTATCGGGCACCGGAAGTTGCGTGGCGACAACAGGCTGCGTGTTGTTGCCGGAAACGTTCTGTTGCTGCGAACCGCCATTTTGCTGCTGGGAACCGCCGGAATTCTGCGACCCGTTTTGCGGCTGCGAGCCGGAAGACTGCTGCTGCGGATTTCCGCCTTGTGACTGCGATCCGCCCTGCTGCTGGCTGCCGGCAGAGGATTGCTGATTGCCACCCTGCGGAACCGTGCTGCTGCCGCTGGCTTTGATGCCCTGCGATTCGAGCAATCGCGCTTCGTCGAGGGAAATGCGCTTGCCGTTGTAGTAAGCGGTAACGAAAGCGTCGCTGATGCCGCCGGCGACGATGTTGTTCTTCGCGGATGTGGCGGTGGAAACGTTGTCGAATTTGCCGGAAGAGAAACGGATGAGCCCGCTGCCGGTGAGCTCGTCGCGGTAAAGTTCCGGAAGCACCTTCAGCTTGCTCGCGTTCGATTCGACGCGGTAAACGCCGACCTGCACCGTGTAGAACAATCCGCCCACTTGCTGCACATCGGTCGATTTCACATTGGCAACGGTTGCCGCTGACGAGCTCTGTGTAGCGCCTGACTGCTGCGAACCGCCCTGTTGCTGCGGTGTTCCGCTTTGCTGTTGTGAACCGCCTTGCTGTTGCGAACCGGAAGATTGCTGCTGCGGGTTTCCGCCCTGCGCGATGGCCTGCTGCGGCATTCCCTGGAGTCTTAACGCTTCGGCAACGGAAATGCGTTTGCCATTGTAGAAAGCGACGACGAATGCATCGCGGAAGCCCATGCCGCGGATCTCTTCTTTCGCGGCGTCGGCATTAGCAAATACGGTAAAGTAACCGGCGGTATAACGCGTCAGGCCCGAGGCGGTTTGTTCGGTGGCCAGCGGTTGAATGCCTTTGAAAATATCCGCGTTGATCGGGTTGCGGAAAGCGCCGACCTGCACTTTGAAGACGATGCTGTCGCGCATAACAGGATTTGCCTGTACCTGCGGCGAGGAAGCCTGCGGAGCGATCTTGAATTGTTCGCCGGGCGCAAGTCGGTTCGTTACTGAGCTGGCAGTGGCAGTGCCACCACCCTGTGTGTTCGTGCGGCTGCTGCCCTGTGACTGCGTGCCGCCAGCAACAGGTTGCGTGCCGCCTTGTTGTTGCGTGCCACCTGCGACAGGCTGCGTTCCGCCCTGCTGTTGTGTGCCGCCAGCGATAGGTTGCGTTCCGCCCTGCTGTTGAGTGCCACCCTGCTGTTGCGTGCCACCTTGCTGTTGTGTGCCACCTGCAACAGGAACCGTGCGGGCTGTCGACGGAACGTAGGTATTTTCTCCGTTGGCAAGCGCTTTAGCAGCGCCGGCTTCTTCGGGATCTGCGGACTGCAGGGCGAGGTCAGCTTCTTTGTGACGATTGCGTGCATCGATGGAAGCGAGCTCTTCAAGACGATTGACGGAATCGCGGCCGGCGAGATCTTGTTTCGCGGCAGCGTTGTAGCGTTTCGATTCTTCGATGAGCTGCTGCTTTTTCGCGGGATCATTTTCATCCGCCGCCTGGATGGCGATCTCCTGCGCTTTCTCCACGTTCGCATCGGCACTGTGCTGGAACGATTCGGCTTGTCCCTGCAAGGTGCTTACGCGGAGGTCGGCCTGTGCGGCGGGCAGGTAAGCTTTGTAGGCGTCCGTATTGTGAATTTCTTCTTTCTGCTCCGCCGTCATCGGCTGACCGGTTGCAGGATCGATCACTTGTTGCGCTGCAGAAGTTTGTTGTGTTACACTTCCACCTTGCTGTTGAGTTCCACCAGCGACAGGTTGTGTGCCGCCTTGTTGTTGTGTACCACCAGCGACAGGTTGCGTACCGCCTTGTTGTTGCGTTCCTCCTTGCTGCGTTCCACCAGCGACAGGTTGTGTTCCGCCTTGTTGTTGCGTTCCACC
>CAMLEF010000125.1 GCA_946478675.1 uncultured Flavobacteriales bacterium
AAGAAAAGCAGCGGTGAGGGAATTTGTCGTTCCATGCTTGTTCGAGCGGAGTCGGGAACTGTTGCATTGGAATGAGAAAGGTTCTCGACTCCGCTCGAACAAGCGGGGACGCTCAACAGCATTTACAAATTGACTAATAGACAAATCAACTAATAATTCCATCTAACTTGCTGCATGATCTTCGTCTTCATCTTCGCTGAAATGATTGCGCAAGTTGTGTTTTACGCGTTGGCGTATCGGTATCGCTGGAAGTGGATCGATTTTGTGTTTTTCTTCGCGATGCTGATCGCCAATGCCTGGATTTTTCCTGCATTGTTTACTCCGGAATCCGATTGTCGAATGCACCTGCTCTCTGATACGCTGCTTTTCTGGATTATCGGAATTCCGCTGCCCATATTGATTTTTATCATTTACGGAAGGGCACGGGAGGAGAAGAAGTGACGAAGTAAATTCTCTGTTTTTCTATTTGTCTATGAACATCCTTGCCTGTTCGAGCGGAGTCGGGAACTGTTGCATTGGAATGAGAAAGGTTCCCGACTCCGCCCGAACAAGCAGGGAACCATTAGCACATTGCAGGATTATCACATCCGATAATTATCGGATAGCAAATTACACTCTCCCCATCACAATCAACCCCAGCTGATCGATCGTCATCGCATCTTCGATCCTGAAATCGCCAATGCGCGTGCGACGCAGCTTCGAGAGATACGCGCCGGAGTTCAGCTCCGTTCCGAAGTCGCGGGCGAGGGAGCGGATGTACGTGCCTTTGCTGCAGGAGACGCGGAAGTCGACATCGATCACTTCGCCTTCGTTTTCTATGCCGGCAATCGCTGTCGGGCGTTCGATGCGCGTGATGTCGAACTCGCGGATCTCTACCTGCCGCGGCGGGATGTCGGAGCCTTCGCCTTTGCGCGCCAGCTCGTACGCGCGTTTGCCTTCCACTTTGATCGCGGAAAACATCGGCGGCACCTGCGCGATCATGCCCGTAAATTTTTTCGTGGCTTCGCGGATGCGCTCGTCGGTAATGTGCTCCACCGGGAAACGGCGGTCGATGTCGTGCTCGAGATCGAAGGACGGAGTAGTCGCGCCCACGACGAACGTGCCGGTGTATTCTTTCTCCTGCGCCTGGAACTCTTCAATGCGTTTCGTGAATTTGCCGGTGCAGATGATGAGCAGTCCCGTCGCCAGCGGATCGAGCGTGCCGGCGTGACCGACTTTCAGCTTGAGTCCGAGATGACGCTTCAGCATTGCGCGGATGCGGTTGACGGCGTCGAACGAAGTCCACTCGAGCGGCTTGTCGATGAGCAGGACTTCTCCTGCAGCAAAATCGAATTGGCGTTTTTCCGTCATCAGATCACCGTCAGCTTGAACACGAAGAAATGGATCAGCAGCACCGCCGCGCCGACGATAATGCGGTAGACTCCCCAGATGCGGAAACCGTATTTTTTCACGAAGCCGATGAAGACTTTGATCGCGACGATCGCCACGAGGAACGCGATGAGATTGCCGATGATCAGCAGCTTCAGTTGTTCGCTGTTGAACATGCCTTGCTCGTGAATATGCTTGAAGAGCTTGTAGCCGGTGGCCGCCAGCATCGTCGGCACTGCGAGGAAGAAAGAGAATTCAGCCGCCAGCTCGCGCGTAAGCTTTTGCTGCATGCCGCCGATGATCGTAGAAGCGCTGCGGCTCATTCCCGGCGCAAGAATCGCCAGCACCTGCCAGCAGCCAATCGCGAATGCTTTGCCGATGCCGATGTTTTTATCTTCGGTGATTTGCGGATGCTTAAACCATTTGTCCACGAACAGCAGGATGATGCCGCCACCGAGCAGGGAGCAGGCGATGAACACCGGGTTGCCGAGCTTTTCGTCAATGAAATCGTCGAGCAGCTTTCCGAAGATCAATGCCGGAACTACCGCGATCGCCAGCTTGAGGTAAAAGCGGTAATCTTTCAGGTTGATGAATTTTCGCCAGTAAAGCGCCACGACGGAAAGGATCGCGCCGAGCTGGATGGCAACGGTAAATGTTTTGGTGAATTCCTGCGTGGCGATGCCCATGCCCGAAGAGGCGATGATCATGTGGCCGGTGGAAGAGATCGGCAGGAATTCGGTGAGGCCTTCGATGATGCTGAGCAGGATTGCCTGGATAAGCGACATAGGTGTTCCGGGTTCAATGTTTAACGTTCAAGGTTCAGCTTTCAAGGCGACATTGAACCTTGAACACTGAACCTTGAACAACGTAGCGGGTGCGAATTATTACGCCTGCTTCGGTTTTTTCATGATGCCGTAAAGCACGATGGCGAAGCCGATGAGCAGCGTAACCGGCGCTACCGTGATGCGCTGGGAGCTGAAGATCTCCGGGTTGTACTTGTCCGGGCTATCGGAGCCGCCGCCGATCATCAGCAGGTAACCCAGCACGAGCACACCGATGCCGATGAGGATGAACATATAGTTGTCGCGGCCGAAGGAGAAGGTGGAAACGACTTCGCGTTTTGCTTTTTCTTCCTGTTTCGACGGCGACAGCTTGTCGCGTTTGAGTTCGATTTTCTTTGCCATGGCGATTATTTGCTGTAAAGTGCGTCGGTGCCCTGGCGGAGGAATTTACGTACCGCCAATGCCGTGCTGATCCAGGTGATGATGACGCCCAATGCGACCTGCAGCACACAGAGGATCGCGAGCGTTTTGATGTCGGCGAGCTTCACGAGGTGAAGGTCTTCGAAATTTCTGTCGATGGAAAATACAATGGCCGTGGTGGCGAGGATCGCAATGATCGCGCCGATCACGCCGTTGATGATGCCTTTGTTGACGAACGGCCGGCGGATGAAACGCTGCGTGGCGCCCACGAGGTTCATCGTGCGGATGAGGAAACGCTGCGAGTAGATCGCTAAGCGAATGGTGTTGAAGATGAGTCCGACCGCTACAAACAGCAGCGCGCCACTGAAAATGAGAATGACGAGCGAGATGGAGCCCATGCGGTCGTTCACCGCTTTCACCATGTCTTCCTGGTAATAAACATCCTTCACGCGGGAATCATCGTGCAGGCTGCCGACGATATCGGCGATGCTGGCGCTGTCGGCGTATTCGGCTTTGACGCGGATTTCGATGGACGGCGGCAGCGGGTTGTAGCCGAGCGTTTTGATGAAATCCTCTCCGAGCTGTTGCTGCATGCGTTTGGCCGCTTCTTCTTTCGAGACGAACTCGGTGCTCAGCCGCCACGGTTCCGCATCGATGGATTTCTGCAGCGCGATCACGTCGACGTCCTTGACTTTCTCGTCGAGGAAAGCCGTGATGCGGATGTTTTCCTTCACATAGGTGGAAACATCGCGGGCTTTCAGTACCAGCACGCTCAGCAACCCGAGCATGATCAGCACCAGCGCAATGCTGATGACGATCGTCACGGACGAAGTGCGGAAACGGCGCTTAACGGAAACGTCGGTCATGGTCGCGACGAAAGTACGAAAAAAGGAGCGTTCGCAGAGGGATGGGATGGGGGCGGGAAGGCGTTAAAGAAGTTTAAAGGGCGGGCATTCGGACATTCGTTAATTCGGGCATTCGGTCTATGCAGCAAAGCGGAATGCCGTACAAGATCCCAAAGGTTTTTAAAACCTTTGGGATCTTGTACGCGCACGTGTACGTACGCGGCAAACAGCCCGCTGAATTTCCGGGCACTTCTGAATTTCGGATTCCCGGTTGCTTCCGAATTCCGGAATTCTGAATCCTCCAACCAATCTTCGGATTTTCATTTTCCCAATAACCGCATTCCCATTGTCCGGATCACGGCATTTCCGAATAGCCGAATTCCCGAATGCCCATGAATTCCACCGCTGATCCAATTGCCCGATCCTCCGCAGGAATTCTCTTTAACTTTAAACAAATAAAACACTACGCCTATGAAAAATCTTTTACCCCTCGCACTCATCACCCTCCCGCTCGCCGCTTCCGCACAAACGGACACGCTGCTCTGGAACAACTTCGAGACCGATCCGACCAATTACATGCAGATCGCCATCCCGCTCGGCAATGCGACCGATACGTCCTGGTATACCTTCGACGTGGACGGTCTCGGTGACGGCAGCCCCAGCAACCGCCCCGGCGAATGGTTCTGGTCGACCGCTTTCTCCGACAACGACACGATCGGCAACACCGGCGTGCTCGCCAGCAATTCCTGGTCGAACACTTCTTCGGCGAACGACAACGTGCTGATCACGCCTTCCATTTACATTGGCGACACGAATGCCGTGCTGCACTGGAAATCGGCACCGTTCCAGACGCCGCGTTACCTCGACGGCTACCGCATTCTTGTCTCGACGATCAGCAACGACCTCGGCCAGTTCATGGATACGATTTTTGTGGCCAGCGAATACGAATCACTTGATAACAGCTCGCTGCCGAACAGCTTCGCGTCGTATACGTTCGGTCCTGTGCCGACGGCCGACCCGATGGCGCCGTTCGTGCATGGCATGGACGGCACTTACACCGATCCGAATTCAACCACGGCTTCCGATTCTTCGCGATTGGAGGGAAGGCTCCGTCCCTTCCAGCTCAGCCTCGCGCAGTACAGCGGCTCGACAATCTTCATCATGTTCGAGCACACGAGCACCGACGACAACCTGCTGGAAGTCGACGACATTCTTGTGACGGGAACCGATTTCACCGGCATTCACGAGCAGCAGCAGGAGCTGGCGGTGACGCTGTACCCGAACCCGGCGCACGATAACGTGAACCTGCGTTATACGCTGGAGAATTCGACGGCAGTCACAATCAATCTCTACGATATGAACGGCCGTCTCGTCAGCAGCGAGAACAAAGGCGTTCAGTCCGCCGGCGCACAACAAACGACGCTGAGTGTTTCCGGAATTCCTGCGGGAATGTATCGCGTGGAGCTCGTTACGGAAACCGGCCGCAGCAACAGCCGCGTGGTGGTACAGTAACCGCGGTTATGAAAAATAAAAAGAGGCTGTCTCGACTTTTGAGACAGCCTCTTTTTTATGAATGATAAACCCGTTTACTGCTGTAGCAGCACCTGGCGCGTCAGCTGGTCATTGCCGGCAGCGACGCGGATCATGTACATGCCGTTCGGCAGTGAAGAGAGATCGAGCGTCTGCTGTTGTTGTGCGACAACGCCGGAAGCGGATTGCAGCACCGTTTCGCCGAGCAGGTTCACCACGCTGATCGTGATGACTTCGGGTTGCTGCAGCTGCACGTTGACCTGCAGCGGGCCGCTGGACGGGTTCGGGAAGATGGAAACCGTAGCGTCGCCGCTGTTCACGGTAATGCCGCTCAGCGTGCCGATGGTGACGGTTTGGGTGAGAGCGCAGCCGTTGGCGTCGGTAACGATGCAGGTGTAGGTGCCCGCGTCGAGGCCGGTTGCGGTTGCTGACGTGCCGCCGCTCGGCGCCCAGGAGTACGTGTAGCCGGGTGTGCCGCCGGAAATGGTTACCGTAGCGGAACCGTCGTTGGCTGCTGAGCTGGATTCATCGGTGCCGGTGATGGTTCCCGTTAATGCGGGCGGTTCGGTGATGGTGCCGGAATCCATGACGGTGCAGTATTCGGAGTCGGAGACGAATACGACGTACTGACCGGCAAGGCCCATGGTGGTTTGCGTGGTCGCGGAGTTCGGCGCCCAGATGTAGGTAATCATGCCGCCGCCGCCGGTGACGTTTGCCGTTGCGGTGCCGTTCGGGCTGCCGTTGCAGGTGGCCGGGGTCGTCGTTACGCTGACGGAAAGCGGCGCTGTTCCCGAAGGGAAAATGGTTGCAGCAGGAGCAACAGTGCCCGAGCCGGAAATGCTGTTGTAGTCGATGCGGACGTAACCGTCGGAGCCGTTGGCGCCACCGCCGTAATACGGGTTGCCGGATACCATGGAAGCGCCGCCGACTCCGCCTGCTGCGCTGATGATGCCGTTGTTGGTGAAGGAGGGAGCCACGATCCAGAGTGCGCCACCCGAGCCGCCGCCGCCACCGCCGCAGTTGCCGGTGCCGTCGCTGCCGCCGTTGCCGCCTTTGGCCGAGATCATGCCCGAAGCGCCGATGGTGATGGAAACTGCCGACTGAAGCGTGAGGTAACCACCGCCCGCGCCGCCGCCGCCACCGCCGCAGGAGTAGCCGCCGGAGCCGCCGCCACCGCCGGAACCGGCGTACGTGTACGAGAGATAGTTGTTGCCGTATGACGGGCCGCCATAGCCGCCGGTCGACATGCCGGAAGAATCGCCGTAGGTTGCGAAGCCGCCGCCACCGCCGCCGCTCCAGTCCATGCCGTGCGTGTTGTAGCCGCCGTTGCCGAGGCCGTCGATGCCGGGAATCGGGCCGGTAGAGCTGCTGTAAGCGCCGTCGCCGCCGTTGTCGCCGCCTGCTACGCCGATGCCACCGATGCCGTACGTGTTGGAGGTAACACCGTCAGCGCCGTTGCCGCCGTCGGCCTGCAGCGTGCCGTCGATGGTGACTGCGCCGGTGCAGTGAATGATGAGTGGCTGGTTGCCGGTTGCTGCAACGGTTACGCCGGAGTTGATGGTGAACGTGGTGAAGTTGTAGGTGCCGCCGGCGAGCGTGGTGTTGGACGTGGCCGTGAAGGCGCCGTCAATCCCGGTGCCGCCGGTCCAGCAGGTTTGCGCGGCGAGCGGTAAGGCTGCCGGGGCGAGGGTAAGAAGCGTGAGGTAGAGTTTTTTCATTTAGCGAGTGATTTTCGGGAAAGGTAGGGAATGTAACGGTGTGGCGGATTGTGTGCTTTTTTTGCGCCAGGGATAGTAGCGGATACCCCGCAGCGGCAGAGGTGGCGGGAAGGGCGAGGAGTAGGAGCGGATAGCCCGGCCCGGAGGGAGGCGCCCGGAAAATAGTACGTGCAATGATTTGACTGTTGTGCTTCGATGGGAGTGTGGCAATTGACCACTTAAGACACTTAAGGCACTTTAGACGCACCCCGCAACTCCGCACCCCCGCAACTTCCCTTTTCGTAAATTCGCGATCCTAACGAATACCAGCTGACGTTTTTATGGAATACGATTTCCGCACGATCGAGAAAAAGTGGCAAGAGGAATGGCGCAAGAACCGCACCTATGAAGTGGCGAATACGAGCGACAAGCCGAAATATTATGTGCTTGATATGTTCCCTTATCCTTCGGGAGCGGGGCTGCATGTGGGGCATCCGCTCGGGTACATTGCTTCGGATATCGTGGCGCGTTACAGGCGGCTGAGCGGGTTTCACGTGCTGCACCCGATGGGCTTCGATTCGTTCGGGCTTCCGGCGGAACAGTACGCGATACAGACGGGACAGCATCCGGCGAAAACGACGGAAGACAATACGAAACGTTACCGCGAGCAGCTGGATAAAATTGGTCTTTCGTTCGACTGGAGCCGCGAGGTGCAGACGAGTGATCCTTCGTACTACATATGGACGCAGTGGATCTTTCTGCAGCTGTTCGGCTCGTGGTACAATTGCCAGTCGAAAAAAGCGGAGCCGATCGAAACGCTGATCGCTGTTTTTGAAAAAGAAGGTTTTAAGGGTGAAGCGCATCGTGTGCTCACCGGCGATATCGAGCAGGATGTGCAGCCGTTCTCTGCGGCGGAGTGGAACGATTTTTCGGAGAAAGAGAAGAGCGACGTGCTGATGAATTTCCGTCTCGCGTACCTCGGCGAAGCGTGGGTGAACTGGTGCCCGGCATTGGGAACGGTGCTCGCGAATGACGAAGTGAAAGACGGCGTGTCGGAGCGCGGCGGTTATCCCGTGGAGAGAAAACGTATGCCGCAATGGAGCATGCGCATCACGTCGTATGCAGACCGGTTGCTCAATGATCTCGACGGCATCGACTGGAGCGAATCGATTAAGGAAGCGCAACGCAACTGGATCGGTCGTTCGGAAGGTTCCAGTTTAAAGTTTAAAGTTTCGGGCGCTGATGAATTCATCGAAGTGTTTACGACGCGGCCGGATACGGTGTTCGGCGTTTCGTTCGTGACGCTGGCTCCCGAGCATGAACTGGTGGCGAAGATCACGACGGCGGAACACAAAAAGGCGGTGGAGGAATACGTGACGATGGCGAAGAACCGCAGCGAGCGCGAGCGTATGGCCGACGTGAAAAAGATCACGGGGCAATTTACCGGCGCTTACGTGGAGCATCCGTTCACCGGCGATAAGGTCCCGGTGTGGATCGGCGATTACGTGCTGGCGGGTTACGGCACGGGCGCGGTGATGGCCGTTCCTGCGCACGACTCGCGCGACTATGCGTTTGCGAAACATTTTGCGCTGCCGATCAAAGAGGTGGTAGCGGGCGGCGACGTGACGAAGGAGTCGTACGATGCGAAAGAAGGAAAACTGATCAACTCCGATTTCCTGAACGGCCTCGACGTGAAAGACGCGGTGAAACGTGCGATCGCTGAAATTGAAAAGCGCGGGCTCGGCCAGGGGAAAGTGAATTTCCGCTTGCGCGATGCGGCGTTCGGTCGCCAGCGTTACTGGGGCGAGCCGATCCCGATCTATTACAAAGACGGCATTCCGCATCCGCTGCCGGAGAGTGAATTGCCGCTGGTGTTGCCGGAGATCGACAAGTTCCAGCCGACGGAAACGGGCGAGCCGCCGCTGGGCCGCGCGAAGGATTGGAAATACAAAGGACAATACGAATACGAATTGACGACGATGCCGGGCTGGGCGGGTTCCAGCTGGTATTACCTGCGTTACATGGATCCGAAGAACGAAAAGGAATTTGTGTCGCAGGATGCGGTGAACTACTGGCAGAACGTCGATCTGTATTTGGGCGGCGCGGAACATGCGACGGGGCATTTGCTCTACGTGCGTTTCTGGACGAAGTTTTTGAATGACCGCGGTTGGATCCCGGTGATTGAGCCGGCGCAGAAGCTGATTAACCAGGGGATGATCCAGGGAGTAAGTGAGCGAATTTTAATGGTCAAAGACAAATCTGTTCTTGTGCATTTTAAGGGTCTGTATAATGATCCTCTTCCTGAGCAAATTGACGGGCCGATCTTTGTTACTCCCGAATTGGTAAATAGACCCTACAACATTTTCACTGGTCAAATTAGAACAGTTGACGACATTGATTTCGATGAAAGATTTGAGGGGAAGTTTACATTGGTCAACGTTGATGTGAGCCTAACTTCAACAAGATTATCTGAATCGGATAATGTCTGTGTAGACATCCCAAACTTCATTAAGTGGAGAAATGAATTTGCTAATGCTTATTTCTTAACTCGCGATGGATATTGGTACAACGGAGTGTTTAATTCTGACAATGGAAATGATAAAATAATTACAATTCCTGCTGTCGAAAAAATGTCGAAGTCGAAGTACAACGTCGTCACTCCCGACGACATCTGCAGCGACTACGGCGCCGACACGCTTCGTCTTTACGAAATGTTCCTTGGTCCGCTGGAGCAGCACAAGCCCTGGAACACGAACGGCATTACCGGCGTACACGGCTTCCTGAAACGATTCTGGCGTTTATTCGAAAACCTCAACGACGAAACGCCGGCGGATGCGGAACTGAAAGTGCTGCACCGCACGCTGAAGAAGATCAAAGAAGACATCGAGCGTTATTCGTTCAATACGTGCGTGAGCCAGTTCATGATCGCCACGAACGAGCTGATGGAGTTGAAATGCCACAAGCGCGCTGTGCTCGAGCCGCTGGTCATCGCGCTGTCGCCGTTCGCGCCGCACATCGCGGAGGAGCTCTGGGCATTGCTCGGTCATCACGACATGAGCGTCACGCAAGCCACGTTCCCTTCGATCAACGAAAAGTATCTCGTCGACGACAGCTATTCGTACCCGGTGCAGGTGAACGGCAAAGTACGTTTCAACTTCACCGCGTCGCTGGAATTGTCTGCTGCGGAGATCGAGAAGGAAGTGCTTTCTTCCGAAGAAGCGCAGAAGTGGCTGGAAGGCAAAACGCCGAAGAAGGTGATCGTGGTGCCAAAGCGAATTGTGAATATTGTTGTGTGATCAATGTGCTAATTTGCTCTCCGATAGCTATCGGAGGGGTTAATGTGCTTTCCGATAGCAATCGGAGGCGCACATCCCTCCCGCAATAAACCGCCAAGTCGCAAAGGGCGCAAAGTTGTTAAGCTTTGCGCTTTTTTCTTTGCGTCTTTGCGCCTTTGCGGTTTCCTTTTCGATCGGAGAGCAAATTAGCACATTACTCCACCGTCCACCGAAACTCCTCCTGTAACAGCGGCAATTCCTCCAGCCTGATTTTTTTGCTGTGGATTTCCAGGTGGTCGTTGCCGAGCTTGCCGCGGAAGATGTAGCTGCTGTCGTTTCGCTTTACGTATTCCAGGTCGCTGCTGAGGTCGAGGATGAGCCGCCGGCGGGTGGTGTCGATGATGACGTCATGATCGGTGAACTGATCGTTTGCGTCCTGCGTGATGAAGTAGCTCATGCGGTGTACGAAGAAACGTTTCCAGTAATGCTCGTCGTTAGCGGAAAGCGTGTCGCCGTTGAAAATGAAGAGCTGCGTTTCATAAGCGCCGTGCATCGGTGGGCGCGGGAACTTATCGTCGTTGTAATTGCCGATGCGAATGAACAGCGACAGGGCGTCGGCGAAGATGAAGGTGATGAGAACGGTTTTTGCGATTGGATAAAAACGTTTCCATTTTTCTTCGCGATAAAACGGAGTATCAACGACAGCAGCCGTTGTTTTTCCCGCGAAGAAAAAAGCAAAGAGCCGTTTCGCCTGCGGCGCCAGCACCACAAAGCAAAGCAGCAGCAAAAACATCGAATACAATTTCACCGAAATGTCGAAGCCGAAATTGATCATGACAACGTTCAGCATCACGCCGGCAGAAACAATCGCGCCGACGAGCGTGGTGCGCCGGAAGAGCAGCAGCATTCCCGCGAAAACTTCCAGCGCGCCGGAGAAAACCGTGTAGGCATACGAGCTGCCCATCGCGCTCCAGTAAAGCGACATGCGATGCAATTGCCCGAGCGGCGTGTAGAGCAGATTCGGCTCCGGCCGGTAAAACTGCAGCTTGAAAATTTTATCGAATCCGTAAAACAGCAGCTGCATCGCGAGGTAATAGCGCACGCCGGCGAAGAATAATGCACGCAGCTTCGGATACTCTTTTCTTCCGGCGAGCAACGTCCAAACGACGGAAAAGATCAGCGCGATGAGGGCGAGGTTGAAAACATGCACGTACGCCGCGGTGGAATCGGAAACGATTTTTCCTTCGGGAAATTCCGCATGAAAAAGATGCTCGGCTGTCCAGGCGGAAAGCGTTTCGGTGACGGGGCGACAGAAATTTCCGGTGTCCGGCAACAGCGCGTAGGGAAACGGGAAGGTGAGGAGGAACGCAGTGATGAAAACGAAGATGAATCGGAAAATGGCGTTTTGAAGAAGCGTCTGTTGTCGAATCATCTTGTTGTTGGTTAACCACGGAGACACGGAGGCACGGAGTTTTGCAATTTCTCCGTGTCCCCGTGTCTCCGTTGTTCATTTTCTTTCT
>CAMLEF010000126.1 GCA_946478675.1 uncultured Flavobacteriales bacterium
ATGAGCGCAACGGAATCGCCGCGGCCCAGCTCATCGGGCGCGTGTGTCACGTCGCCTTCGGATTTCGATTGTACGGTGGAAGAGGCTGCGGAAAGCTGCTTCACGTTCGCGTCTCCGCCGTTCACTACTTTGTTCGCGATATGATCCGCTTCCTGCTCCTGCGCGTCGCCGGGCTGCGATACCTCCAGCTTCGTCTGAATCGTCTCTTCTTCATCACGCATCACCAGCTCCCTGCGCCGCCGGATCGATGCGGCTTTGTCGTTCTGTCCTTTATTCGCGTATTGCATGCCTAACTTCAATAATCAAAAAATGAAATCCGTTAATTCATCATATCGTTCTGTTTTCCTTTGCCAGCTCCCTGCGGATGCCGTTGGACAGATCGTCGCCTGAAATTTCTACTGCGCCTCTCGACAAGGCTTCGGTGCAGCAGAATTTTAAAATGTTCGTGATGTTACCGCCGGTGAGGTCGTAATGCGAAAGTCGCTTGAAGGAAATGTTCTTCGCATAATGAAAAAGATCCGGCAGCAGCTGCTTCCACAACTGCACACGCTCTTCTTCGTTCGGACGCGGGAAATAGATCATCGCCTGGAAACGACGTGTCATCGCAGAGTCGATGTTGTTCTTGAGATTCGTCGCGAGGATAGTCAGGCCGGGATATTCTTCCATGCGCTGCAGCAGGTAGCTCATCTCGAGATTCGACCATTTGTCGTTGCTCGAATTCACTTCGGTGCGTTTCGCGAACAACGCGTCGGCTTCATCGAAGAAGAGAATGCAGTCTTTGTTCTCTGCGCGGTCGAAGAGGTACGCGAGATTTTTTTCCGTCTCACCGACGTACTTCGAAACGATCATCGAAAGGTCGATGCGGAAAACGTCTTTGCCGTACGTTTTTCCCATGAGCTTCGCCGTCAGCGATTTTCCCGTTCCCGGCGGACCGAAGAACAAACACGGAAATCCCGGGCGGATCTTACTCATCGCGTTGAGCTGTTCGGACGATTGCAGCCAGTGCATCACTTCCTGCACGTGCGCGCGCGTCTGGTTGTTCAGCACGAGATCTTCCCAGGTCATGTCGGTCGTGACGTGCGAGGCGGGAAACGCCCTGCCGAAATCGAGACGCGGGACTTCGCTGCTGAGCAGGTAACGCACGTATTCCGGCGCGAGTGATACGATGTGATTGCGCTCGTTGGTTTCGTCTTCCGTAGAAACGGCCGTGCGATAGGTGATGATCTGCTCGCGCGCGAGAATGCTCTGCCGCATCGAGAGGTGATAATACACCGTGTTGTGCATGTCGTCGCCGGCAAGCAGGAACAAAACCGTTTGCAACGTCGGGACGAAATTCGTGAACGTCGCATCGAAGAAGCCGCCGAATTCGGGATGCTCTACTTTGTACGTTTTCGCTTCGTTGCGCAGTCGTCGCGTGAAAATTTCAGGCGCGATGTGCGGCGCGAGCGAACAGATGAGCAGCAATCGTTCCGCACCGCCGAGCTCCAATTCATTTACCAGCGCTGCATACGCGGATCGTTTGCCGGTGAGATCGGGCAGGGGAATGCCGGTGAAAAAGAAAGGTTCGTTTTGCAGGCCCCGCAGTTGCGCGAGGCGGCGATCGATCAGTTGCTGCAGCCATTCCAGCTCTCCAAACAACACCGTCGAGTTCTCTGCGATCGCTTCTACGTTCAATGACGACTGCTTCTTTTCGCGCGATGAAAAACGCTGCGATCGCTCACGTTCTGAATGCTTCTCCATAAGTCTGCATACTTTTTTTCCAGCATAAAGATGCGGCAGCAGAAAGCGTTTTGCCCGGACAGTTTACCCGCGCAAAAACTGTTAAATGCAGACTTCTGAAATCGTTAACTGCCTGATCTGTAACATGAATTCCCGGACAGTAAACACCTGTTTTCGGCGGAGCATATTTTGACCGGATTTCGGAAAAGCGATCCGCGCACGCGTTCCAACGATCGCGTTTGGTGCTGCTGAAAACCTTTCCAGGTAAGCGTTTCAGCGACTTGACTTTTTTTGATCCTCACGCGAAAAAATAATTCCCTGTTTTTCCCGAAAACGATCAAAAGGCATCCGAAAAGTTGTTTTTGAGGATCGCGAAAAATTGACAGCGGTTTTAAAATCAGCGGATTGACCTTTTTGCCGGACTGCAAAACGGGTGGAAACGCGACCTAAACTGTCCTTTACTTCCGCTTCAAAATGTCGTCTTTTTGGAAAAGAAATTCACGGAAAGAGCTCCCCGCTCCGGATGAGATGTTGATAAGATAACCCGTCATGCCTCTGCTACCTAAAAGTATCCTCAAGACCTTCTTTGAAGCTGGTGACCGTCCCACCCAGCAGCAATTCAGCGCATTCATCGATTCTTCACTGAACCTCGTTGACGACCGCATTTACCTCGGGCTGAAAGAGCACCAGGTAAATGTACAATACGTTGTCGGCGATACGGTGCTGTACGATGGACTTATTTACCAGGCCGTGCTCGGCGGCATCGGCGCGTTCGATCCGCAAAAGTGGAAACGCCTGAATCTTTCCGCGCTCAATTTTGCGGGCACGTGGGATGCGGCTGCCAATGTTCCTTCGCTGCAGAGCGGCACCGGAACGAAAGGCGATTATTACGTCGTCAGCACAGCAGGCACTACGAACCTCGACGGTGAAACGAATTGGGAACTGCGCGACTGGGCGGTTTTCAATGGAACCGTCTGGCAGCGTGTCGACAATTCGGACCTTGGTTCGCAGATCGCTGCGCTCGTGCCTTTCGACAACCAGCCGAGCGGGATGAACGCCACGAACGTGCAGGACGCGATCGACGAGCTGCAGCTGCGCATCGATACGAACGACACCGACATCGGAAATCTCCAGCTCAATAAAACCGACAAACTGCCATCGGCTGTCGATGGAAATTTCGCGGGATTCCTCAATGGCAATCTTTCCGATCTCGGAAAAAATCCCGGCGATTATCTCCACAAAGGAAATACGACCGCGTTCACGCCTTCGCTCGATTACGATCCCGCGACGAAAAAATATGTCGACGATCACGTCAGTGCGATGACGGCTGCGGATGTGACGATCGTTCCCAGCGGAATTCTCAGTACGGCAACGAATGTGCAGGACGCCGTCGACAAGCTCGCTTCGATCAACGCCACCGACATCGCTTATTCCGGAACCGTTCCGGCGGCGGATGTGAAAAACGCGATCGACCAGCTCGACCAGAATAAGCAGAATGCATTCGGTTATACGCCGGTGCCTGAAACGCGCACGATCAACACGCATCCGCTGTCGTCGGATGTGACGCTGAGCAAAGACGATATCGGACTGAACAATGTGCAGAATGTCGACACGACGAACGCTGCGAACATCACCGAAGATCCGACGCATCGTTTTGTTTCGGATACCGACAAGATCACCTGGAACGCCAAGCAGGATGCGATCACCACGGGAACGACGGCGCAATACCTCCGCGGCGATCTCTCGCTCGGCACGATGAACAAAGCGGCGGTTGGTCTCTCGAATGTGCCGAATACCGACACGACGAATCCTGCGAACATCAGCACGGATGCCACGCATCGTTTTGTTACCGACGCACAGATCGGATCGTGGGACGCCAAGCAGGAAAACCTCGGCTTCGTTCCGGTTCCTGAAACGCGGCAGATCAACGGGCTTCCGCTCAGCTCCGATATCCTGCTCACGAAAAACGAGCTCGGCCTTTCGAACGTCGTCAATCTCGACACGTCGAATCCCACGAACATTTCACAGGACGGTACACACCGTTTTGTCACCGACGCGCAGATCACATCCTGGAACAGCAAGCAGGGCGCGATCACAACGGGAACGACAGCGCAATATTTCCGCGGCGATCTTTCCCTGGCGACAATGGACAAGAATGCCGTCGGGTTGAGCAACGTGACGAACGACCGCCAGCTGTCGATGAAGCATTACCTGCAGGACGAAGGGGGCACGTACACCGCGACGAACAATCCTTCTTTTACGGAGACGTTCGCATTCATCCGCACGTTCACGCCGGTTGCCGGCGACTACCTCATCGAGTGGTACGCAGAAATTTCCAACTCGAGCGCAGGTGCGGCGGGCGGTATCCGTGTGATGCTGGATTCTACGGTGCTTTCCACGAGCGCACACGTGATCGGTCTCGCCAACCAGACTTTCGCGATGACCGGCTTCATACAAGTAACAGGTGTTACCGCAACCGATCATATCATTCGCATTTTTTATAACCATCCTACGGGCAATGGAACGACTTCTTTCTTCCGCCCGCGTGTCAACATTACAAAAATCTAATCATGTACCTGGGTCAATATATCAATTGGGACGAGCAGAGTAACACCATCACCGGCACCGACGTGAAGAGCCCGATCATTGCCGCCGATTCGCTGCCGGGAGATTATATCGATATCTCGTCCATGGAAAACTGGGCGAAGTACGGACCGGACATTATCGGATCGACCACCGGCTTCCGCGACTGGAAATGCCTGCAGCGCGAGATCAAAGCGATTGCGGTGACCATTGTCAATAACGACTTCGTTGGTCAGTGGGGAAACTTTAACCCGGACCAGGAGCTGATCGCCTGTCAATACCTGCTCAGCCAGGTGCCTCCCGGCAAATTCAATACTCTTTTTCCGGATCCGGGCGACCGTTTGAACGTGGCGATGGAATTCGATCTCAACAACCGTCGCGCGCGTGGCAACTGGCAAAAAGGAACCGGCCGCATCGAAGTGATGCGTGTTTATCTCTTCGGCAAGATCGGTAAGACGAACGCACTCGAAGCGATGGTCGATGCGGTGAACGACGGATTGTTCGAGCTCTACGAAGGCGGCGTTGAAGGCACTCTCGAGGATGGTTATCCCGGTATCGTGGATTTCATTCTTTCCCGATCGCCTTACAGCAGCGTGGGATTGACGAAGCGCTCTTACCCGATCATTGACGAAAGCGGTGATACGATCGAGGTCGTTGCCAATACGCTGGTGGATATTGCAAGTAACGGAATGTATTAAGACGAGCAGCTATGATTGACAAGGCACTGGATTTCCTTACGGGGGAGATCGACAATTACATTACGCTGCAGGTGGGACCTTCACCGACGGGAAGCTGGATCGTTTTATCGAACGTGGCGACCGAGCAGGGCAACTGGGCCATTCCGAATGATATGCTCGGGCTCTCGCTGATCAACATCGAAGAGGAACGCGTATTCAAAGATCAGCAGACCGCTTTCCGCGACGACAGCGGCCGCGTGCAGCATTACAATCCGGAGGTCAAGCTGAACCTGTACGTGCTGATCACGGCGCGCTTTGTGAATTCCGACGGCGCAAACGGATCGAATGCAGGATTGCAATACAGTGAAGGGCTTCGCCGCCTGTCGTATGTGATCTCGCTGTTCCAGGGCAAGAACGTTTTCACGCCGGATAACTCGCCGCGGCTGGCGTCGTCGATGAAAAAGCTCGTCGTCGAATTGTATTCGTACAGCTTCGAGCAGCAGTATAATTTCTGGACCGTGCTCGGCGCGAAATACCTGCCGTCGGTGCTCTATAAAGTGCGGCTGCTCACCATCCAGGAACAGCGTTCACTCGATGCTTCTCCGTCCGTTTCGGTCACCGAACAGAACCTCAATAATTTCTAAAGCAAGATGGGAAGCTCCTCGTATAATAAGTTTATTGACGTTTCGGTGGTTCATGATTTTTATGAATCGAACGTCTCTGCGGACTTCAGCATCGTGCCTGCGCCCGGAACGGCGGTGCGCCTCCGCGATCAGAAGATGCTGTTCCGCGCATTGAAGACCGGTTTCACGGTGCGCTATCGTACCAACGGAATTGACGCAACTCCTTTTCAAACGGTAGAAGACGGAAAGTATGCTTTCGTGATGCAGCTGCGCAATGCGCTCGAGTTCGTCAACGTCACGAACCTGCGCGATACAGCGAACAACGTTTCGTATGCGTCGGGAAGAATTCTCTATTTCCGCAATACGAATACTTCGACGAACGCGCTGAGCTACGAATTGCTGAACCGGTTGCTGCCGGCGGTTTTTAACTACGATTTCACGATCACGAATACGCAGAAAGTTCATTTGCGTGTGGTCGATGAAAATGCGGCTGTCGCTTACGAATCGGGCGATCTGCTTCCCGATGATAACGGCGCTTTTCATGCGAAGGTGGACCTCAGCGCAGCGAAGCCCGGGAAATACGTGATCCAGCAGGTGAACAACATCACGCTGCTCAATCCGAACGGCGACGTGGTGGCGACGGAAAAAGTGTACGTCGATAACAATCTCTTCGGAGCCGACGTGTTCGGTATCATCGCGATCGAGCTGAAAACTTCAGGTGGATTTACGTTCGCCGATTTCGTCGGGCTCGGCACGTTCAATGCGACGTTCGTTCGCCGCACGAGCAAATGGCAATATTTCATCGTCAATAAAACGCACACGGAAGACGACGAGTTCGGTCCGCCGGTAACGCTGACGGTTGTCGATGCTTCACCGACCGATCCCGTATACGGAACGCTGGGCACGTTCACGCTGGGCACTTCGCCGGACATCAACGGGAACAAAGCCGTGAGCCTGTTGTCGCAATTCGCGGTTCCCTTCTATGAATTGGCGAAGCAGAAAGTAGAGCTGCGGCGCGGCAACAGCTCGGTGATCATCGCGCATCTCGCCAACCCGACGCGGCAGGCCGTAAGCGCAGATCCGGCGGATTTCAGCATCACCAACATCTATGTATTCATCTAACGCTTTTATAAAAACAATAACCACAAACAATTAAACAAGATGGCAGTCAATCCACTTTCACCCGGCGTTTATATCGATGAGATTTCGGTATTCCCGCCATCCGTTGCGCCGGTTGCTACAGCAGTTCCTGCATTTATCGGCTACACGGAAAAAGGCCCTTCGATGGTGCCGACGAGAATTACGTCTATGCTGGAATTCGAATCGGTTTTCGGAGAAGCATTTGATGAGCAGTTCAAGGTTACCATCACCAATGGACCTTCGATCGCAATTGATGATACACTGCTGACTGACATTTCGGAATACACGCTGCATTATCATATGCGCATGTACTTCGCGAATGGCGGCGGCCCGTGCTATATCGTGTCGGTGGACACGTACGATAACTCGGCCTTTACCATCGATTGGGCCCTGCTTCGCGATGGTATTGCCGTAACTGAAAAAGCGGATGAAGTAACGCTGCTGGTGATCCCGGAATCCGTTTCTTCCCAGGTGGATGATTCGCAGCGCGGCACGCTTTATAACGATATGATGGCGTTGTGCGCAAAGCTCAAAGACCGCTTTGCCATTATGGATGTTCTTATGCAAGGCTCCACGATCTTCAATGACGCGTCGAACTTTCGCAATAATACCGGGCTCGGTAATTTGAAATACGGCGCCGCCTATTATCCTGCGCTCAAAACGCTCCTGTCGCAAAATTATGAAGACAGTGCGATCGAGATTACCGATAGCCGCACGCCGGTTGTTACGGGAACGAATTTCGGTAACACTCATTTTCTTTCCGATATACAGAGTGGTATTGCCGCTTCAGGAACGCTGACTGTACCGAATACGGTTACTGCAGGTAATTCGATCAACGTGGCAGGTGTCGTGTTCACCTGTGTCAGCTCGTATACGATTACTCCTGAAAACGAATTCCTCGATGATCCGGATGCACTGGTCGTTGCTGCTATCCTGGCCGGCAAGATCAACGCGCACACGGTCGCAGGGCTGGTGGTGACGGCTACGCTTGATAACTCTTCGACCTCGACTACTGCGACGCTTACCATCAAAGCAAAAGTTGCCGGCTCTGCAGGAAATGGTATTTTCCTGAGAAGCGGTACGGGAGGACTTCTTCCTTCTTCGTCTACGGGCAAACTCAGCGGTGGCATCGATGCCGACAATACGCTTTACAATCAGATCTCTGCTGCGCTGGGAGCCTATACGATGGAACTTTATCCCTCAGCCACCATGGCAGGCATTTATGCTTCTGTCGATCGCGACCGTGGCGTATGGAAAGCTCCTGCCAATGTGAGCCTTGCCGGCGTAGTAGCTCCGTCTGTCAACATCTCCGCCTCCGACCAGGACGGCCTCAACGTAGATGCTACTTCCGGAAAATCGATCAACGCGATCCGCGCATTCGCAGGCAAAGGCATTCTCGCCTGGGGCGCACGCACACTCGCCGGCAACGACAGCGAATGGCGCTACATCAACGTTCGCCGCCTGTTCATCTTCGCCGAAGAGTCGATCCAAAAAGCCTCCGAGTTCGTCGTCTTCGAACCGAACGACCGCAACACCTGGACGCGTGTGAATACGCTGATCACGAATTTTCTCACGAACCTCTGGCGCGACGGTGCGCTTGCAGGTGCAACAGCGAAAGACGCCTTCTTCGTGAAAGTCGGTCTCGGTGAAACGATGACGGCGCAGGATATCCTCGAAGGCAAGATGATTATCCAGGTCGGCCTCGCAGCGGTTCGTCCGGCAGAATTCATCATCCTGCAGTTCTCACACAAGCTGCAGGAGTCCTAATCTCTTCTTTTTCTAACCAAGTAAAAACAACAACAAACTATGGCTATTACCACGCTAACACCCGGAGTGTATATCGAAGAGATTTCGACTTTACCTCCTTCGGTAGCACCGGTTGCTACCGCGATCCCGGCCTTTATCGGTTATACCGCAACTGGCCCGCTGAGAACTCCGACCCGCATCACCTCTCTGCCCGAATTTGTCTCGGTTTTCGGTGGTGCCAAGAAAGAAACGTTCGGTGTCACCATTACGGACACTGTGGTTTCCGGAACGGTAACCGACCGCGTTATCACGGTTACGGCGCCGACCTCGCTTTCGTACAACATGTACTACAGCCTGCAGCTTTATTTTGCCAACGGCGGTGGTCCTTGCTGGATCGTTTCCATCGGCTCCAATACAGGTTCTGGCCCGGCACTTGCGGATTATTATGATCCTTCCAACCCGGATGGTCTCGACGCAATTGAAAAGATCGACGAACCGACGCTGTTGCTTTTCCCGGATGCGATCAAGCTGTCGACCGATACGGATTACGGTACGCTGATCCAGATGGCGCTCGCGCAGTGCAACAAACTGCAGGACCGTTTCGTGATCTCTGACGTCCGTGATAATGCGCTTGCCAACGTAGGCAACTATCGTACGGCCGTAGGAACGGGGAACCTTAAATATGGTGCCGCTTACATGCCGTTCCTGAATACCGTTTTCAACTATGCCGTGAATGAAACCGTTGCGAATATCACGCACACGACGACGGCTTCGCCTGACTACACGGGCAAGTCGCTGCTGGACCTGAATACTCCGCCGCTTTCTTCGAACGCCTATTACAACCCGGGTCTTTACCGCCAGATACTTGCCAAGATCAACGAGCATTTTGTAACGCTTCCGCCGTCGGCTGCAATGGCAGGACTTTATGCAAGCGTAGACCGTGACCGTGGTGTATGGAAAGCCCCGGCGAACGTCAGCGTTAACGCAATCTCTGGTCCGACGATTGCCATCACCGCTTCCGAACAGGAGCTGCTTAACGTCGATGCAGGTTCAGGCAAATCCATCAACGCGATCCGCACCTTCACCGGCAAAGGCACGCTGGTCTGGGGATCCCGCACGCTCGCCGGCAACGACAACGAATGGCGTTACGTCCCGGTTCGCCGCCTGTTCATCTTCGCGGAAGAGTCGATCAAGAAAGCTACCGAGTTCGTCGTGTTCGAACCGAACGACAAGAATACGTGGGACCGTGTGCGCGGACTGATCTCCAACTTCCTCACGAACCTCTGGCGCGACGGTGCGCTCGCAGGCGCCACCACGAAAGACGCCTTCTTCGTGAAAGTCGGTCTCGGTGAAACGATGACGCCGCAGGATATTCTCGACGGCAAGCTCATCGTCCAGGTCGGCATGGCGGCGGTCCGCCCGGCGGAATTCATCATCCTCCAGTTCTCACACAAACTCCAGGAGTCCTAAGCTCCGCTAACCCTTCAAACAATTCACAATATCAATTTTAAAAAACAGTAAATAAGCTATGGCAACTACTTATCCATTACCGGTTTTCCATTTCCAGGTGGAGTGGGGCGGATCACGAATCGGGTTTACCGAAGTCAGCGGACTCAATATCGAAGTACAACCGATTGAATACCGTGAAGGCAACTCGAATGAATATAATGTCACCAAGATGCCGGGTATGCCGAAGTTCGGCAACATCACGCTCAAGCGCGGCATGATCAAAATGGACAATGAATTCCACCTCTGGCTGTCGACGATCAAAAAAGAGAAAGTGGAACGCCGCGACGTAGTCGTCAAGCTGCTCGACGAAGAGCATCAGCCCGTCAAAGTGTGGAACATCAAATCCGCATGGCCCTGCAAAGTGGAAGGCCCGGGCCTCAAGTCGACCGGCAACGAAGTCGCGATCGAATCGATCGAGCTTTGCCACGAAGGTCTCACCGCAGAGTAATAAACTGAACCATGACGTTAGTAGCTGGCAAAAGTTTTGGGTCCCGGAGATATCTCCCGGTTGGATTTCACTTCATCGTGTATTTCGACCAGGACGATAAAAGCGGCCTCGGTCTCGGCGGGAGTACTCCCGATATGGGATTCCAGGAAGTATCCGGACTCAACACGAGTATTGAAACCGAAACCTACCAGGAGGGCGGTGAGAATCGATTTTCTCACCGTCTTCCGAAGCCGGCTACGTTTCAGAACCTCGTGTTGAAAAGAGGGGTGCTGATCGGCTCCGCACTCATTGATTGGTTCAAAAGCGCAATCGAGGATTTCACCTTCGTGCCGGTGGAGGTACGGGTTGAGCTGCTCGACCAGGATCACCAGGTGCTGGAGTCGTGGGTGTTCGTCAACGCCTACCCGGTCAAATGGAACGTCGATGCATTCAATGCACAGGATGGAAAACTGGTTGCCGAAACGATCGAGCTCAGCTACCAGTATTTCTACCGGAAGCAGGTGCATGCCGATTTTCTTGACGCCGGAAATACCTAAAACCGATTCCTATGCCAATTGAGATCCGGGAACTTGTAATTAAAGCTGCGGTGAGCAACGCCAGCTCCCAATCAGGAAGCAGCGCGCCGAAAGAGGATGCGATGGAAGATTCCGTCCAGGAAGCCCTCGAGCAGCTCAGTGAATTGAAGCGAAAAGAGAAAGAGAGGTAAGCTATGCCCAACGATAAGGTAACATCCAAAGTCAAACCGAAAGACGGGAAGAATAAAGTTTCGGGAACTCCTGCTTCCGGTCCGCTGGAAAAATTTACGATCGTTTCGTTCAAAGACGAAAAGGTCAAGGAATTCCGCGGAGCATTCGTGGCTTCTTTCAACCCGAATACTTTTTCCGTCAGCCATTCCAGCGCCTACGACAAAGGTGAAGAAACCGGAACCGGTAATTCGGCACAGAAGTTTCAGCACCGCAACCCGCGCTCGCTTACC
>CAMLEF010000127.1 GCA_946478675.1 uncultured Flavobacteriales bacterium
GTATCTCAAAGCGCATTACCCCGGCGAATACATGGCGAGCGTCCTCACGCACAACCTTGGCAACATCGACAAGATCACGTTCTTCATGGAAGAGGCCAAGCGCATGGGAATTCCCGTTCTCGGCCCGGACGTGAACGAATCGCAGATCCAGTTTTCGGTGAACCAGAAAGGACAGATCCGTTTCGGCATGGGCGCGATCAAGGGCGTGGGGGAAGGCGCTGCGCAGGCGATCATCGAAGAACGCACGGCGAACGGTCCGTACAAAAGCTTCAGCGATTTCATCCGCCGCGTGAACCTGCGCGCCGTGAACAAGAAAACGCTGGAGAACCTCATTTACGCCGGCGGCCTCGACCTGTTCAACGATTTGCATCGTGCACAATATTTCTACGTCGATACGAAAGACCCGGTGAACTATCTCGAGAAAGCGATCCGTTACGGGCAGACGTACCAGAACGGCAAGAACAATACCGCCGCGCTGCTGTTCGATCTCGACAGCGAAGTGGAAATTGCCGAGCCCAACCCGCCGAAATGCGAGACGTTCGACACGCTGCAGAAGCTGAAAGCAGAGCGTGACGTGGTCGGCATTTACATTTCCGGTCACCCGCTCGATGATTTTTCCGTCGAGATCAAATCGTTCTGCAACACGACGCTTTCCGAATTCTCCGATCTCAAAGCGCTGCGCAACCGCGAAGTGAACGTCGGCCTCATCGTGACGACCGTTACCGAACGCATGACGAAAACCGGCAAGCCGTTCGTGATCTTCATGGGCGAAGACTTCAACGGCTCGTATGAATTTGCGCTGTTCGGCGAGGACCGCAACAAGTTCATCAACTACCTGAAGCCGGGCTTCTCGCTGTTCGTGCGCGGAAAAGTGCAGGAACGTTTCGGCAATGCGGAGCAGCTCGAATTGAAGATCGCCAATATGGAATTGCTCAGTGAAATGCTCGAGAAAAAAGTGAAGAGCTTCACGATCCAGTTGCCGCTGCCTTCCGTCGATGAAGCGCTCATTAACCGCGTGCAGGAAATCGTGGGACGTTATCCCGGCAACTCGGCGCTGCGTTTTTCGATCTTCGATTCGGGAGAAAACATTCGTTTGGAAATGCCTTCGCGCAAAGTCCGTGTGAAGCCGGGCAACGACCTGTTCAAGGAATTGCAGATGGCGGTTCCGGAAGCGACGTGGAAACTGAATTGATATTCGCCGCAGAGGCGCAGAGAACGCGGAGAAAAACGCTGCGCCCTCTGCGCCTCTGCGGCATAAGAAAAGCGGCTGCTCCATTGGAACAGCCGCTTTTTATTTGGAGAATAACGCGCGATTAATTCAACAACGCCTTTTTCGTTTCGGCGAGAATGTCAAACGCTTCTTCGCGGCTCGCGGCTTCGGCGTACGTACGCAGCACGGGTTCCGTTCCGCTTGCACGGATCATCACCCAGGTCTCGTCGTTCAGGAAAAACTTCCAGCCGTCGAGGTCTTCTACGCGATCGATCTTGTACTTGCCGAACGCTTTGTATTTGCCGGCTTTGCAATCGGCGATGACACGCTGCTTCACGGCTTCGTCGAGGTGCAGGTCGATGCGCTCGAACGAGAACGGCCCGGTGATCTCGTATACTTCCTTGATGAGGTCGTTGAGCGATTTGCCGCTCTTCGCCATGAATTCCCAGATGACGAGCCCCATCCAGATGCCGTCGCGCTCGGGAATGTGTCCTTTGATCGCGATGCCGCCGGATTCTTCGCCGCCGAGCAGCACGTCTTCTTTCACCATGCTGCCGCAGATGTATTTGAAGCCGATCTTCACCGTTTCCAGCTCGAGGCCGTAGTGGCGGCACATGTTTTTGATCTTCACCGTGGTGCTGAACGCCGTGCAGACTTTACCTGTCATGCCTTTGTATTTCACGAGGTAGTGAATCAGCAGCAGGATGATGTGGTGCGAATCGACGAAGTTGCCTTTGTTGTCGAAGAGGCCGATGCGGTCGGCGTCACCGTCGGTAGCGAGGCCGCAGTCGATCTTGCCGGAGGTGCGGATGAGATCGGAGAATTCCTGCAGGTTGCGCAGGATCGGCTCGGGCGCCTGTCCGTGGAAAGAAGGATTGTAATCGCAATGCAGCATCGTGGTGTCGGGGAACAAGCGCTTGATCACGTTCTGCCCGGCGCCGTACATCGCGTCGTAACCGAGGCGCAGCCCGGATTTGCGGATCGCATCGAGATCGAAGTTCTTTTCGACGTGCGCCACGTATTCGTCTTCGAGGCTGACCCACTGCAGCAGGCCTTTCTTTTCAAAGTCTTCCAGCTTCAGCTCGTCGAGCGGCGTGGTGGATTGCTCGGGAATGAGCGGCTCGATCTCCGCGATCTTTTCAGGTGTAAGCGGTCCGCCGTAGCCGGCTTTCAGCTTGTAGCCGTTGTAGGAAGGCGGGTTATGGCTGGCGGTGATGATGACACCGATATCGGCATTGTGGTTGCGTGCGCCCAGCGACACCATCGGCGTGCTGACGAAGCCTTTTGCGAGAAGGACTTTGATGCCGTGATGCGCAAAAACCTTGGCGGTCGTTTCGGCGAAGAGCTCACCGGCGAAGCGGCAATCGTGGCCGAGGACGACGGACGGATTTTTAAAATTCTTCTTCATCCACACCGCCGTTCCTTCCGTTACACGGGCAACGTTCTCGACGGTAAATTCTTTAGCGATGATGGCGCGCCAGCCATCGGTTCCGAATTTGATCTGGTACATAGAAATGGTAAAAGTGGAGGGTGAAGATAGGGAATTTCGGGGGAGAACCGGCTCTCCCGTCAGTAGAGGGCGAATGGCATTTTGCTGCGAATTTCAACCGAAAAACATTATGCAGCAATGCATTTTATTTACAAGCTTAATGGAATATCACCATTGATTGTGGAGGATAAAATTCCGAAACCAAAGGTGCGAACCGGTTAACGAAAACATTATGTGTACGATTAATTGCAACAAACAAAAGATAAATATTTAACGCGTTAAAAGCGCTTTTGTTAAATAATCACTTCGGTATGGTTGAAAAGGCGACCGCCTCTCTATAATGAAATTTCCTTTAATGGTGTGATGATGAGGTGCATGAAAATAAAATCATTCGATGAATAAGAAGCTGCCGTTGGATTGTTGCAATGCACTGATCACTGAAATTCTAATCATCATCCAACGCTAAATTCATTTCCCCTCCTATATTTACAACCCCGGAGGATCTGCTGCATATTCCGGCCAACAGCATACTTATTGACCCAAGGTTCCCCATGTCAACCCCGTTCAAGTACGAGCTCCTGTTCGACCTGTCCCCTGACCTGCTGTGCATCGCCGGCTTTGATGGTTATTTCAAAAAAGTGAATCCTGCAGTGAGCAAAACGCTCGGCTATTCGATCGAAGAGCTGTATGCGCGGCCCATCAACGATTTCGTTCACGAAGACGACAAAGAGATCACCGACAATGTGCGGAAAGAGCTGCGAAAGCTCCGGCCGCTGCTGAATTTCGAGAACCGTTACCTCACTAAAACCGGTGAGATCGTATGGCTTTCGTGGACGTCGCTGCCGGTGCAGAGTGATGAGCTGATCTTCGCCATCGCGAAAAACATCACGCATAAAAAGCAGCTCGAGCAGGAACGCAACCAGCTGCTGACGACGCTCACGCGCGCCAACAAAGATCTCGAGCAGCTCACCTACACGACACAGCACGACCTGCGTTCGCCGATCAACAATTTGCTTTCCGTCCTTAACCTGATCAACCCGGATAACGTGACGGACGCGGAAACGCAAAAGCTGCTCGGCTTCCTGGGAATGGCCGGATCGAAGCTGAAGCAGACGATCGAACATTTCGCCGACGAGCTCGACCGGAAAAACCGGATGCGAAATGCCGAAGAAGCCGACCTGCAGGAATGCCTCGACAACGTGATGATCTCCATCGGCTCGCTGATCAAAGCATCGCAGTCGACGATCAATTCCGATTTTTCGAAGCTGGGAAAAGTCCGCTTCAACAAGCTGTACCTCGAGAGCGTTTTCCTCAACCTCATCACCAACGCCATCAAATACGCGCAGCCCGGCCGCACGCCGGTGATCACGGTTTCCTCCGACATCACGGAAGGCCAGCAGCGTTTGCTCATCGAAGACAACGGTCGCGGCTTCGATATGGAGAAAGTGAAAGACCGCCTCTTCGGGATGAACCAGACGTTCCATTCGCACAGCGACAGCCGCGGCATCGGGCTTTACCTCGTTCACAGCCACGTCACGAATTTCGGCGGAACGATCAACGTGGAAAGTGAAGTGGGCAAAGGCACGCAATTCATTATTGCATTTCCGCAATGAAATTCTGGCCTGCTGACGATCTCGTATTCGTAACGGCGCTCGACGAAAAAGAAGTGCGTCACAGGATGCTGCTGCTGGTAAAAGCGAGGAACGCTTCGTATACCGGCGACGTCAACGGAAATAATTTTCGGATCAGGCGCGACATTCAGTACAGAAATTCTTTTCTGCCGATCGTATCCGGAACGATTGAACCCGGCATTGGAACAACGATGCTCCGGGTGAAAATGCGGATGCACCTATTCGTCACGGTCTTCGAAGTGTTATGGCTGACGATTAGCTTTTCCTTCGCGCTGCTTGCTCTTTTCCAGCCGGCGCGTGAGGCTGTTGTATTCCCTTTGATGTTCTGCGTGGGCGGTTATGCGATGGCCATGATCGCTTTTTATCTCGAGGCGCGCATCGTGAAAAGAGATTTCAGGAATACGTTTGCCGCACACATCCAGGGCGAACAATAACGATCAGTTTTCCGGCATTTTCGCCGAATGCGAGATCAGCACTTTGTCGACATCCACGAACGATTCTTTCACTTCGATCTTCAGCTCGTGTGGTTTGCCGGGCGCGAGGTTAAACATCATCGGCTTTCCTTTCATCTCCACGCAATACCAGGAAAATTCCCCGTTATGGATCGCCGTGATGCCGACGCGTGTTTTGCCGTCGATCGTCAGCAGCAACGATGAACGCTCCAGCACGGAACGCGCGCGCACCCAGATGTAATACACGGAATCCGCCTCCTGCCGCGGCTCGAAACCAAACACGAGCGGCTGCTGGCTTTCTTTCGAAAAGCGAACGAACGTCGTGTACGTCGTATAATCATTGGCAGCTGCATTGGCAGGTCGTTCCGTTCGCAGCACATGCGGAAACGAATCATCCGAAACTTCCGCTTCGAACGCAAAATCTTTCGACCAGTAATACGGATGCGTCGGTTCGTGCCATACGTCGAGCTGGTATAAGATCAAGTTCGCAGGATCGGATTTGTCGTAGATGTAAGTGGCGCCCTGCGGAAGAAACTTCAGTGTGAGAATCGTTCCATCGATGTTTACTTCTCCCGTTATTGCAGCAGCAGTTCCATTCCCGCCAAATACAGAAGCGTGGATCGCGTACACCGCCGCCGTCGAATCTTTGCGGTAGACCAGCACCCGGTTGAAGTTGCGCTGGTAGACGAATCCTTTGCTGCGGAAGAAGAGTTTCTCCATTCGCGACGTTACCGCCTGCGCGTAACACGGCATCACAACCTGGTACATATAACCACGCGGATCCTGCGGCAAATGATCAGATGGATTGGCAATGTTGAAGTACGCAGGATAATAAAATTCCGCGCCCATCATCCCCAATGCTTTCAATGAAGCCAGCCACTCCGCCGGGCGAAAATTCAGGCTGTCGCTGAACCATCCTGCGCAAACGAATGGCGAAAAATACGGATCACCGGCCGCCAGCTCTGCTGCCCTGCCCTGCCGGATCGCATCCAGCCCGTGGTAAGGCCCGTGCGTTTCCCATATATTCCAGGTCTTGTGCCCGGGATAAAAATCCGGCGTGGAATAATAACTGCCGCGCATTTTTGTATTGATCCGCCGCATGACCGTATACTGCGGATAATACTGCGGCAGGAAACCGGCCACCTGGTAAAAACTAAAATGCGACTGCAATAATTCCGGGTACGTCTTCGTATTCGCGAACTGTGATGTGTAGGTCGAAAAAACACGGAGCTGCCACCGCGCGCGGTCAAAACGTGCGGCAGACGAATCCCGCTGTATGCAATGGATGAGCGGCGAACCGCGGTAGCCCTCCGCGTTGGGCGTCCGGCTTTCACCGAACACTTCGCCGTTTTCATTGACAAAATCGATTTTGCAGAGCGGGTCGCGGTGCGGCAGCATTTTCACCAGCGCATCGATATTGCGTCGCTGCGTCAAGCCGTCTTTTGCGATGCCGGGGTAAAGCGTGTCGCTTTCACAGGGAGCGATCGAGGAGTTGCTCCGGATGTACGGCGCTTTCGAAGAAAAACCTGCGCGATCGGGATGAACGCCAACCCAGAACAACACGGTCGCTGTTTTTACCTCCGGATGCAGATCCGCGTAATGCGTGAGCTCACCCGCGATTGTTCCTCTCCGCGAAAAATCTTCGAAGTTGTATGTCGGCGAAGGCAGCAGGAAGTAATAATGCCAATGCACGTACATCTCCGAATCGATCGCCAGCGCCGCACGGGCATGCGCAGCTTCGTTCCAGCCGGGATATTTGAATTTACCTGTCTCAACGCGATACGCCTGGTGGTAATCATAAGAGAGATACGCAAAATCAAACCAGGGAAAATTCCGCTGCAACGAAGTTCCGGGTCGGTAACGCGGTAATGGATACGACAGCAGCTGCGCACCGGCATCCACGGAATACGAAGGATATCCAGGCGCATAATCAGCGGAAGCGAAGGTGTGTCGCGCAGCCGCAAAAACAGCTGCCGGCGGATCACTTTTATTGTAGGTTGTGCTGTAATGTTTTCCTTCTGAAAAATCGCGGCTGTGACGGCTGATCAGCGTATCCGGTAAAGCGGTTGTCCATAATGCAAGCTCATCTGCGCGATTGGCAGAACTGCTTTCACGCGGGATAAAATTCAGGACAAAAGTGCCGGTGGTGTAGGAACCCGGAGCGCTGACCGGCTTCTGCCATTGCGGATGCGTCTTTCCATCAATGAAGATCGTCATCCGACCGGGTTGCATTCCCGTTTTCCCCCGAAAGACAAACGCCAGGTGATGCCACTGTCCATCGTAAAGTTCGCCGGAAAGACCCTGGAAATTTTTCGTGGAAAGCCTTAGCTGATCGATAGAATCCGGCTGCAGCGTCGCATTCAGCAGCGAGAATGTGATCGCCTGTGGAGCGATCACCACCTGTGTTTCCCGGAAACCTATGCGAAACGTATTCATTGAGTCCGGATCGAACCGCACAGCCACCTCGATCGTAAATGCGTCCAGCATCGCAGGCAATAAGCTGTCGGGCAAAGTTGCCGTGAGCCGCTCCCGCATCATTCCGCTATTCCAGCACGCACCACACGGCCCTGCAGAATCAAGCAGTACCAGCCGCGACATTTTTGCGGTACCATTCACCGCGCAGGTTACGCGATTGCTGCGTAAAGCCGGGCAATTTTGTCCGTGCTCGAATTGAAAATACACCGCCGGCAGGTAAGCTTTCGATACTGTATCAATTGCGGTTGTCGGTTGCTGAACGCTTTTCGTGCCACGACAGGCCGCGAAAAAACAACAGCCGGTGAATATTGCCAGGAAGAATTTCAATTGGAATTGCATGCAGTGAAATAACAACGGGCGCAAAGTAAAAAACCTGCGCCCGTTCTGAATTTGCGTCAACGATTAATAATAACGCAGGCGGATCACTTCAGCGAGGTATTTCGAGAAGCGCAGCACCTGGCGCGTGTAACCGTATTCGTTATCATACCAAACATACAGTATGATGCTTTTCTTGTCCGGGGAAACAATTGTCGCCTGGCTGTCGAATACCGACGGGCAGGGATTGCCGATCACGTCGGAGCTGACGAGCTCGTTGGAGAAGGCATACTGGATCTGCTCGACGAGGTTTCCTTTGAGCGCGTAACGGCGAACGATCTCGTTCACTTCTTCCTTGCTCGTTTCGCGGCTGATCGTGATGTTGAGGATCGCGAGCGAAACGTTCGGGGTGGGGACACGCACGGAGTTCGCGGTGAATTTGCCGGAGAGCTGGGGCAGCACTTTTTTCAGCGCGCTTTCCGCACCGGTTTCCGTGATGACCATGTTCAGCGCTGCCGAACGTCCGCGGCGGTATTTCTTGTGATAGTTATCGAGCAGGTTCTGGTCGTTCGTATACGAGTGAACCGTTTCGATGTGTCCTTTCACAACGCCGAATTCTTTTTCAACGACGTACAGGATCGGCATGATCGCGTTCGTCGTGCAGGAAGCGGCGGAGAAAATTTTGTCGGAGGCCGGATCAACGGATTCGTGGTTGACGCCGTACACGACGTTCGGAACGTCGCCTTTCGCCGGGGCGGTGAGCAGCACTTTCGCAACGCCTTTCGCTTTGAGGTGACGGCTGAGCGCATCACGATCGCGGAACACGCCGGTGTTGTCGATCACGAGCGCATTGCTGATGCCGTATGCGGTGTAGTCGACGTCTTCCGGGTTGTTCGCATTGATCATGTGCACGATGTGACCGTTCACGATGAGCTGTTTGTTCTCGAGGTCTTCGATGATCGTTCCCGGGAAAGGGCCGTGCACGGAATCCATGCGGAGCAGGTCGGCGCGCTTCACGATCTCTTCGTTGCTGTTGCCGCGGGTCACGATGGCGCGGAGGCGAAGCTGGTCGCCTTTGCCGGCCTGCGAGATGAGCTCACGCGCAGCCAGGCGGCCGATACGACCGAAACCGAACAGCACCACATCTTTCGGCGTGATGGAACCTTTTTCTTCGCCGATAAAATCTTTCAGCTTGTCGGCGACGAAAGCCTGCATGCTCGCATAATTCCCTTTCTCTTCCGACCATTCAGCGCCGAGGCGGCCGATGTCGATGCGGGACGGCGCGAGATGCGCGAGACGGGTCAGTTCGCCGGCAAGCGCAGCCGTGTCACGCACGTTGATCGGGCGCTTCACGATGTCCTTCGCATACTGGTGGAGGTTCATGATCTCACTGGCCGAGCGGTCGATCATCTGGTTGCGGAAGATGATGAGCTCTACGGATTTTTCGAACCAGAGTGCGCCGATGTGGTTGATCAGCTCGATCGCTGCACGTTCGTTGCCGATCCAGTCCTGAAGTTCCGCTTCATACGATTTGGCCTTGCCTTTCTGCGGCTCCATCGTTTCGAGTGTCATAGTGGTGCGTATTTATTGTTAGGTGTGTAATCCGGTAATTCGGGCATTCGGTAATTCGGACATTCGGGGATTCGTGAGACGTAAATCCGGTGAGCCGAATGAACGAATTACCGAATGAGCGTATTTTAAAAAGCGACAGCCGCAAAGATGCGGGATGATACATCCAGATCTTTGCGGCTGTTTAGTCAGTGTTGCATTTTATTATCCGAGGTAAGCCTTGAGCAGTTTGCTGCGCGAGCTGTGACGGAGGCGGCGGATCGCTTTTTCTTTGATCTGGCGGACACGTTCGCGGGTGAGGTCGAATTTCGCGCCGATCTCTTCGAGCGTGAGGCCGTGCTGGCAACCGATGCCGAAGAACAGCTTGATGACGTCGCGTTCGCGTTCGGTGAGCGTCGCCAGTGAACGTTCGATCTCTTTCTGGAGCGACTCGTTCATCAGCAGGCGGTCGGCGCGCGGCGAATCGTGGTTCACGAGAACGTCGAGCAGGCTGTTGTCTTCACCGTTGAGCAGCGGAGCATCCATGGAGACGTGGCGGCCGGAAACACGCATGGTGTCGGCAACTTTATCTTCCGGGAGCTCGAGCACCTGGGAAAGTTCTTCCGCAGTAGGCTCGCGTTCGAATTCCTGCTCGAGGCGGGAATACGCTTTGTTGATCTTGTTGAGCGAACCGACCTGGTTGAGCGGGAGGCGAACGATACGCGACTGCTCGGCCAGCGCCTGGAGGATCGACTGACGGATCCACCATACGGCGTAAGAAATGAACTTGAAACCACGGGTTTCATCAAAACGGCGAGCCGCTTTGATCAGGCCAAGGTTGCCTTCGTTGATCAGGTCAGGAAGGCTGAGTCCCTGGTTTTGGTATTGTTTGGAAACAGAAACGACGAAACGAAGGTTTGCTTTCACCATCTTGGCCAGCGCACGCTCATCTCCATCACGAATCTTCTTAGCCAGGATTACTTCCTCTTCAGCGGTAATCAATTCTTCCCGACCGATTTCCTGCAAGTACTTGTCGAGGGAAGCGCTTTCGCGGTTCGTAATCGACTTGGTGATTTTTAATTGTCTCATTGGATAACTTGGAGTTTATGTCCTGTTAAAAGAACGCCGGAGAGGGAGAAAAATTTTATCCCGAATTTCCGGCGCAAAGTTACGACCCATTAGCAAGTGCAGCAAGCATTGCAGCAATCTTTTTACAACAAAACGTTAACCTGTTCAGAATGTTGAATTAACGTCTTGCGCACATCGATGAACAACATCTTTCCATCGACGAAATGATTACATACCGAATGCGTAGTAAGCGCGTGAACCGTTGGGGTAAACTCCTTCGATCAGCACGCCTCCTTTTTTGGCATCAAGAATTTGTTTCAATTCTTCCGGCGTCGACACTTGCTTTTTGTCGATTGTTGTAATAATGAAACCTTCTTTGATACCCGCACTGAGCAGTTTGCCCGGGCCGAGTTTCGCTACACGTAAACCTTTGTCGATGTTCAGTCGCTTCAGGTCTTCGGGCGCAACGGTTTCAAATGTTGCGCCGAGCGATTCCGCTTTGTCGGAGACATCATCCTTCTTCAGCAAAGCGGTACTGTTGTTCTTATTCTTCAAGACGACATTCGTGGTCTTTTCTTTCGCATTACGCATGTAGCTGATCGCAACCTTGTCGCCGGGACGGAAGCGGTTGATCTGTTCCTGTAATTCGGGGACATTGTTCACCTCGACTTCTCCCACACGAGTGATCACATCTCCGGGTTCGATTCCCGCATCTGCAGCAGCGCCATCAGCGATCACGCCGTCCACGTATACGCCTTTGAGCGCCGGCAGGTTCTTGTCTTTAACAAGATTTGCATCTACGTCGCGGATGTTCACGCCAAGATAACCGCGCTGCACCGTTCCGAATTCCATCAGGTCGGCAACGACTTTCCGCACGAGGTTTACCGGGATCGCGAACGAATATCCTGCGAACGACCCGGTGCTCGACGCGATCGCAGAATTGATGCCCACGAGCTGTCCGCCGGTATTGACGAGCGCGCCGCCGCTATTGCCGGGATTCACCGCCGCATCCGTCTGGATGAACGATTCCACCGCGCCCGATCCGCTTCCGTTGGAAGAGATGAGATTAATGTTGCGGGCCTTCGCGCTCACGATGCCGGCCGTTACGGTCGACGTCAGGTTGAACGGGTTGCCCACGGCGAGCACCC
>CAMLEF010000128.1 GCA_946478675.1 uncultured Flavobacteriales bacterium
TCTTCGCGGACGCGCGGGATGTTGCTGATGTCGTATCGTTCGATCTCTTTTTCGAGCGCCACGAGCTCTTCGATCTGGTTGAGGAACCAGGGGTCGATGCGCGTGAGCTTCTGGATCGTCTTGACGGAGATGCCGAGCTTGATCGCGTCGTAGATCATGAACAGACGATTCCACGACGGGCGTTCGAGCGCGTTAAGCAGCTCCTGCTGGTTGGTAATTTCTTTTCCGTCGGCGCCGAGACCGTTGCGTTTGATCTCGAGGCTTTGTGCGGCTTTCTGCAGCGCTTCCTGGAAGCTGCGGCCGATGCCCATCACCTCGCCCACCGATTTCATCTGGAAACCGAGCTCGCGGTTCGCGCCTTTGAACTTGTCGAAGTTCCAGCGCGGAATTTTTACGATGACGTAATCGAGCGTCGGTTCGAAGTACGCGGAAGTGCTTTGCGTGATCTGGTTGTCGAGCTCGTCGAGGTTGTAACCGATGGCCAGCTTCGAAGCGATCTTCGCGATCGGGTAACCCGTTGCTTTTGATGCGAGCGCAGAAGAACGCGACACGCGCGGGTTGATCTCGATTGCGATGATGTGCTCCTGGTCGTCGGGACTCACGGCGAACTGCACGTTGCAACCGCCGGCGAAGTTGCCGATGGAGCGCATCATCTTGATGGCCATCGTACGCATCTTCTGGTAAGTCGTATCGGAAAGCGTCATCGCCGGCGCAACGGTGATCGAGTCGCCGGTGTGTACGCCCATCGGGTCGAAGTTCTCGATGGAGCAGATGATGCAGACGTTGTCATTCGCGTCGCGCAGCAGCTCGAGCTCGAACTCTTTCCAGCCGAGCACGGCTTTGTCGATGAGCACTTCATGGATCGGCGAAGTCTGCAATCCGCGGTTGAGCGCTTTATCGAAATCTTCTTTCTGGTAAACGACGGAACCGCCGCTGCCGCCGAGCGTAAAGGACGGACGGATGACGAGCGGAAATCCGAATTTCTGCGCAATCTCTTTTCCTTCGAGAAATGATTTCGCGATGTGCGAAGGCGCCATGTCGACACCGATGCTTTCCATGCGCGCACGGAACAGGTCGCGGTCTTCGGTGACTTTGATCGCGTCGACGTCGACACCGATCATGCGCACGTTGTATTTTTTCCAGATGCCGAGCTCGTCGCATTTCATCGCGAGGTTGAGCGCGGTTTGTCCGCCCATTGTCGGGAGCACGGCGTCGATCTTGTGCGCCTCGAGAATCTTGACGATCGACTGCGTGGTGAGCGGGAGCAGGTAGATATTGTCGGCCGTCACCTTGTCGGTCATGATGGTGGCCGGGTTGCTGTTGATCAGCGTAACTTCGATTCCTTCCTGGCGGAGCGAGCGGGCTGCCTGTGAGCCGGAGTAATCGAATTCGCAGGCCTGGCCGATGATGATCGGACCGCTGCCGATGATGAGGACGGATTTGATGCTTGGATCTTTGGGCATAGCAGTATAAAAATCACGCGAAGTTAGCGCATAGACACGCTTGCGCGACCAACTCTTTATCAACTTGTGTTAACAAAAAACGCTTTTGCCCGTCTCTTCTGAAACGCAGCAGGGACAAGGCTTTGAACGTAGAAATTTCTCCACGCGTTTACCGGCGGAAAGCCGTACATTTGTTCTTTGTTTCCCGAAAATTTTCAGCCCTTCTTTTATGCTTCCGTTCCCTTTTCCGTCCGCCAACACTGACCGGGCGCGGATCGCGGTGCTGTTCCTTTACGGCATGTGCGCTTTCTATGCTATCGACATGCTCAGCAACCTGCTGCTCTCGGGAATTTTTCCGGCTGTTCCCGGGAACGTCGCTTCTACCGCAAAGCAATTTCTCGAATCGATCGGCTTTATCCGCCTCGTCGCTTACATCTCGACCATCATTTATTTCCTGCAATGGTTCCGCCGCGCTTACAGCAACCTGCATATTGTCGGCGCGAAACTTTTATTTCCCGAAGGCTGGGCCGCCGGTGCGTGGTTCATCCCCTTTCTCAATCTCGTGCGACCGTACCGCATCATGCGCGAGGTTTGGGTGGAAACACAGCTGATGGGTCGCGAGCCTTCTGAAAAACGCAACGCCGCGCCGCTCACGCTCGTCAACCTTTGGTGGGCGATCTGGCTGCTTGCGAGTCTTCCCGCGCAATATTCCATTTCCACGCATTTTGATGAGATGATGGCCGGAAAAGTTCCCGCATTCACCGGAATGGATTATCTCGCGCAGGCTGCGTCCAACTTCATGCTCGTCACCGCGGGACTGCTGCTCATCCGCATCATCCGCAAAGTTTCCGTCTGGGAAGTGGAGCTGCACGATCGTTACCAGCGATTCGTTTACCAGCAACAGGCAACAGCTGCAGAAGAAAGCGGAATGCCGCAATAAAACACCCTGCTGCGGGAACACGGGTTTTCTATCTTTATAGAGATGAATTCCAACCCCGCTCTTCCCGGAGTATCTCTTCTTCCCAATAACGATCGTGCGCGCTACACCGTGCTCCTGCTCCGCATCATGATGGGCATCGCGCTGCTGCACGCTGTTTATGCTTTCAGCCTGCTCGCGTCGGTGGAGAACAACGGTTATCGTACAGCGGCCGCTCAACTGGTAGGCACTGTACTGATGGTGATCGGCATTGTTCCGCTGGTGCTCTGCATTATTTTTTTCGTGCGATGGATGAGCCGTGCTTACCAGAACCTGCATCGCTTACCGGGAAACAGGCTGCAATTCAACAGCGGCTGGGCCGTGGCTTCGTGGTTCATCCCGCTGGCAAACCTCGTGCTTCCGCTGATCATCGTTACCGAGATCTGGAACGCGACGCAAACGCTTTTCCACAGGGCGCCGTTCCCGAGAAAAACGCCTGCGCCCGTGTATGCCTGGTGGGGATTGCTGATCTCGGCGCTGGTGGCCCACCTGCTCAGCAGGCAATGTTTTGCGCTGGACGCTGACGCCGGCGGATTTTTCTTCGCGATGGTGAAGCAGCTCTGCTTTGCGCTCGGGGCGATGTTTGCAGCGAACGTGGTGCGTGAAATTTCAAAGATGGAAGACGAGCTGCGGCAACGTGTGGAAGACGAACAGCGAATGGCATTGTCGGAAGCGGTACACCAGCTGATGAATACGCAGCACCAGTACAATGCTCCTTTCCCGGTGCAGGATGCTGCACCGCTTCCTGCTGCTGAAGAAGAATTCTTATCGGGGCCTTTCGTTGAAAACACCGAACGTGCGCGGATCGTGCGCATCGCGTTGTATGCGTTGCTGCCTTTCGTCTGTGCGTTCGCGTTTCTGCATCTGTATGTTCTGAATGAAATGAACGCCATGATCCTGCAGGATGTGCTGAATGCCGCGAATCACTGGATCATTTTGCTGCACCCGTTGTACTGGGTTGTCGGGGCGGCAACGGTGGCGGCGTTCATGGCCTGGATGTACCGCTCCTGCCGGAATCTGTCGAACCTGAATGTCAAAAATCTTTCGTTCGATCCTGCCATGGCCGCCGGCGGATGGATCATCCCGATTGCCAACTTTTACCTGCCGTACGCCGTCCTTTCCGATATCGGCCGCGAAACAAAAGCGCAGCTGAGCAGCATTCCCGGGGAACCGCCGCCCACCGGCAAACCCGCCATTACCCTGACGTGGTTGTTTTTTATCGTCGGGCTGTTGCTTTCGGGCCTCGGCAGCCTGCTCACGCTTCCCAATGGGTGGCTGTTTTATCCCGAGGTGCTGCTGGGCTCGCTGCTGGGATTCGTGGGAATGCTCTGCCTGGCCGCGGCGATCCTGCTCGCGCTGCGGATGGTGCGGATAATCGACGGCATGGAACGGCAGCTGTTCGATTACGTGGAATACAGGGTCAGCCGGATGAACGGCCCGGAAATCCCCGGCGGAACCGAAGAGGACACGGCCGGGAAAGGGCAATAAAAAAAGCGCTCCGGGATGCGGAACGCTTTTTTATCTCGTTTAGCGTAAAGGCTATTTGTGTGTCTTTTCGTCGGAAACAGTCAGTTTCGCACGACCGCGCTTACGACGCGCAGCCAGCACACGACGGCCATTAGCGGTAGACATACGCTCACGGAAACCATGTTTATTTTTCCGCTTGCGTTTGGAGGGCTGAAACGTACGTAGGCTCATTGTTACTTGTTTTGGGACTGCAAAGATAGAGGATTCTGCATTTGCTGCAAGTTCCGGGCAGAAATAAATGTAACTAATTGACGGACAATGGCTATAAACGACTAAAAACGGGCTTAAAATAATATCCGGTGGTAGCCGACTTCACCAACAGCAGCCGGGCCATCCCGTCACGGGCTTTACCGCGTCCGGCCGCACCTTACAGAATAGTACCTTTGACACGCAAAATTTTTCATTGTTATGGCAGGACCACGCGGAGGCGGAAGAGTACGCATCAACGCTAAAGAGAAAGACGAATTACCGAAAGCAAAGATCAACCGCGAGACGCTGCAGCGATCCAAACGGTTGTTCCGCTACATGGGCCAACACCGCTGGAAATTTTTCGTCGGTTTGATTTTCCTTTTTCTTACGGCGAGTGTCGCCTTGATCTTCCCGCGGTTGCTGGGCGAATTGATGGGCATCATCGGAGGCGGTGATTCCAATATGCCGTCGCTGGGAATTCTGAACGGTGCGCATAAGGATATTGTTCTCAGCGACGATACCAAGTCGCGCCTGCTCGCTGCTGCCAACTCCGTCGGTCTTTCCCTGCTGATTCTTTTCAGCCTGCAGGCCGTATTCTCTTTTTTCCGCGTTTACATGTTCGCCCAGGCCACAGAAAATATGTTGGCCAAACTTCGCCAGGCAACTTACGAGCGACTGCTGGGCATGCCGATGACGTATTTTTCAAAAAACCAGGCGGCTGAATTGAGCAGTCGTCTCAGCACCGATATCAGCCAGATCGGCGACACGCTCACCACCGGGATTGCAGAATTTCTTCGCCAGCTGATCGTGGCCGTCGGAGGGATCATTATCATTTGCTTTATCTCCATCAAGCTTTCACTGATCATGATCGCAGTGATTCCTCCGGTAGCGTTGATCACCGTTTTCTTCGGCCGGCGCATCCGCAAACATTCGCGCGGCATGCAGGATAAAGTAGCGGAATCAAACATCATCGTGACCGAAAGCGTGCAGGGAATTGCCAACGTAAAATCGTTTACAAACGAAGGCTATGAGATCGGTCGCTATTCCCAAAGCACCGACAGCATTGTTCAGCAGGCGATCAAATTCGCGATGGCCCGCGGCGCATTTTTCGCATTCATCATTCTCTGTCTTTTCGGCTCGCTGATCCTGATGGTTTGGTTTGGCGTGCAGTGGACGGTGAAAGGCGACCTCAGTCCTGCGCAAATGCTCTCGTTCATGTTCTACACGCTGTTCGTCTCCGCTTCATTCGGCGGATTGCCGGAACAGTTTGCGCAATTGCAACGCGCGATGGGCGCTTCCGATCGCGTATTCGAATTGCTCGGCGAAGAAGTGGAAGCCGTGAACACCACCGAGCCGCGCAAACGGGCGCAGCTTCGTCTTTCCGGTGAAGTCGCTTTCAATCACGTCGCGTTCTCCTACCCGACCCGCAAAGAATTCACCGTGCTGCGCGATATTTCCTTCACCGCCAAACCCGGCGAAACGATTGCGATCGTTGGCCCGAGCGGTTCCGGAAAATCGACGCTGGCGCAATTGCTGCTCCGCTTCTACAACCCGGATGCAGGAGAAATTTCATTCGACGGCAAAGACGCGAAATCGTACGACCTGACGGAGCTCCGCGAAAACATGGCGATCGTTCCGCAGGACGTGCTCCTCTTCGGCGGCACCATTCGCGAGAACATTGCATACGGTCGTCCCGGCGCCACCGACGAAGAGATCATCGACGCCGCCCGCCAGGCCAACGCGCTCACCTTCATCGAAAGTTTCCCCGACAAATTCGAAACGAAAGTCGGTGACCGCGGCATCCAGCTTTCCGGCGGACAACGCCAGCGCATCGCCATCGCCCGCGCCGTGCTCAAGAACCCGTCTATTCTCATACTCGACGAAGCCACCAGCTCGCTCGATTCCGAAAGCGAACGCATCGTGCAGGAAGCGCTCGACAAGCTCATGGTCGGCCGCACTTCTTTCGTGATCGCACACCGCCTCTCCACCATCCGCAACGCCGACAAGATCATCGTCATCGAAAAAGGAAAAGTGGTCGAGTCCGGCACGCACGACGAGCTCATGGTCATCGACAACGGCCTCTACCGCAGCCTCAGCCGTTTGCAGTTCGCGGGGCATGAAGTAGCTTGATCGATTTGCCAATATGCTGATGTGCTGATATGCCGATGCGCACGGGCATTCCCGCATTCAAAAATTCAAGATTCAAAAATTCTTTAGAGAGCATGAGCTTCACCTACAGAATTTTTGAATCTTGAATTTTTGAATTTTCAATGTGCGCAAGCATTACGCGGGCATCGGCATATTGGCAAATTGGCATATCAGCATATCCTTCCCATCTTTGCACCATGTCCTTCCCGCTTTCCCTCCGCACCGTCGACGTGACGCGTTATATCGCTCCTTTGCGCGAAGGCGGTTCGTTGCCGGCTATTGCGGAAGCGGACGACAATTTCAAATACGTGCTGAAATTCAAAGGCGCGGGGCATGGCGTGAAGGCGCTCATTGCCGAGCTGATCGGCGGCGAGCTGGCGCGGATGCTCGGGCTGAAAGTGCCGGAGCTGGTTTTCGCACGACTGGACGAAGCGTTCGGTCGTACGGAAGGCGATGAAGAGATCCAGGAGCTGTTGCGCAAGAGCCACGGCACGAACCTCGGCATGCATTTTCTTTCCGGCGCAGTGACGTACGACCCGGTGAAAGCGCAAGTGGAACCGCTGCTCGCTTCGAAGATCGTGTGGCTCGACGCATTTCTCACGAACATCGACCGCACCTTCCGCAACACGAACATGCTGATGTGGAACAAAGAGCTCTGGCTGATCGATCACGGCGCGGCGATGTATTTTCATCATGCGTGGAGCGACTGGCGGCAGCATGCAAAAAGTCCTTTCGCTTTGATCAAAGATCATGTGCTGCTGCAACAGGCTTCGCAGCTCGATGAAGCGGATTCTCTTTTCCGGATGATGCTGACGACGGAGAAGCTGCAGCAGCTGGCGAACCTCTTGCCCGACGAATGGCTGCAGTGGAAAGACAGCACGCTTACGCCCGAAGAGATCCGCCGCACGTACGCAGACTTTCTTGTGATGCGCCTGGAACATTCCACCGTTTTTGTAAACGCCGCCAAAGATGCAAGGACAGCAGCTCTATGAATATGCGGTGATCCGCTTCGTGCCGCGCGTGGAACGGGAAGAGTTCATCAACGTGGGCGTGATCGTGTTCTGCAAAGCGCTGAAGAAAATCGAAGTGCGTTTTTATCTCGACGAGAAAAAAATTCATGCGCTCGCATCGGACGCTGATCTGAACGAATTGCGGCAATACCTCGAAGCATTTGCAGCGACCGCATCCGGCGCAGCGAATGGCGGACCGATCGCCAAAGAAGATACTGCGTCACGTTTCCGCTGGCTGACGGCGGTAAGAAGTTCTTCCATTCAAACGTCACGTCCGCATCCGGGATTCTGCAACGATATTCCGCATACGGCAGATCGTTTGCTGGAAGAGCTGGTGAAGTAAATCGAATTTTTAAAAGGAAAAGAAAAAAAGTAAACCTCGAAGGTTTTTTGAAACCTTCGAGGTTTACTTTTTTCTTTTAAAATTCAGCGCCGAAACTATTTCACCCAACCCAAAATTCCTTTCGGATCGATCCATTGCGAAAGCTCGCTCCAGGTAGCACCGCCTTCGAACGTGCCGCAGACGTACGGCGAAATTTCGTAGATGTTATAGAAGAACGAAATTCCTTCCGCCGTGATGATGAAGTTGCCGTTCGGCTCCACCACTTCCGGTTCGATGCAATCGTTGTGATCATCGCCCTGGTAACTGCGCACCGATGCATCCACGAGCTTCGTTAATGCAGGCGCGTAACCTTTCGTGAAAAGATCGTCCGTCGTCAGGCATTTGCCGTCGGTTTCGCGGAAGCAGTAGTACGAGGTGTTGTACCAGCCGTGCGCGCCGCCGGTATAGCCGCCGGAAGAAATTTCGAGGCACACGATTCCGCCGAGGTTCCAGGCGATGCGCGCTACTGCGGTGAACGAATACGAGCCGCCGGCGAAGAGCAGGTTGCCGACAGAATCGTACTCCGCAGTGGAAGCAGCTTCGTCAGCGAATTGACGGGCGAAAAGAGTGGCGTTCGGATGTTGCACCGACTTGTTATTCTCATCCAGCCAGTCCGCCATCGACAAGCCCTCCTTAACGTATTTCTCAATGCTGTCGAGCAGCACCGATCGCTTGCCGGTGAAACGAATATTCACGAGCTCCACTTCACCACTGCCGATCACTTCGCCTTTCTTCTTCACTTCCGAATAAGCCGTATCGGGCACGTACGTTCCGCTCACACCGCCGCCCGGCATCACACGAAACGAAAGCGAGCGCTTCTGATCGCCGCTTGTCCACGTTCCCGAAAGCACGCCGCCGGCTTCGATCTTTCCCAGCCATTGCCCCTGCGCTTCCTGCAAAATAAAAGTGCTGTCAGTGCGCATGCGGCCGCGGATGGCGATGCAGCCTTTACTTTTCGTGTAACGGTAATAGCCGTCGAGCGTTTTATCGGCGTAGCGCGTCAATGAAACTTCCACCGGGTATTTTTCGCCGATGAGACCGGTGTAATGCGTGAACGAAATTTCTTTTTCCGCTTTCAGGAGAAGCGAAGCAAAAACCGCGAAGAGAAGAAGTAGCTTTTTCATACGGGACGACGATTCAAAACTAACGCCACGATTGCGGCGGTTGCGGCGAAAAAGGACAAGTGTGGCATCCGCTGTTTATCTGCGAAGAATAAACGTTCAGGCCGGGACATACACCAGCTTTTTGGTTTCGAAAAATTCTTCTTTGAAATAATCGCCGAGCGAATAAATTTCTTTCCGCTTCCCGGCCGACTGAAATTCGGCATCGATATCGCCGCCTTTGAGCAGCAGCCAGCCGTTCGGCATAGCATGCGTGCTTTTTTTCTTCAGCAGCTTGCCCGTCCAGCGCTGCAGCTCTTCCCACTGCGCCACCGCGCGCGACACGACGAAATCGTAAGGGCCGGATAATTCTTCGACGCGCCGGTGCTCCGCTTTCACGTTCTGCAGATCGAGCGCATGCGCCACTTCGTTCACGACTTTGATCTTCTTCCCGATCGAATCGACGAGGTGGAATTTCGTTCCGGGAAAAAGGATCGCCAGCGGAATGCCGGGAAAACCGCCGCCGGTACCGACGTCGAGCACGTCCGCATTTTCATTGAAGCGCACCACTTTCGCAATGCCGAGGCTGTGCAGCACGTGATGAATATAGAACGCGTCCATGTCTTTGCGCGAGATGACGTTGATTTGCGCGTTCCAGTGCGCATACAATTCGCCCAGCATGGAAAATTTCGCTTTCTGGTTCGAAGAAAGATCGGGAAAGTAGGTGCTGATGATTTCTGCTCCGGGCTTCATAAAGTCGATGTGCTGATGTGCCGATGTGCTGATGTGCCGATGCCCGCAAAATGCCTTCGCATCCGTACGATGATCAGCAGCCGTGTGTGGTGAAAAAAGGGACAGCCAATTGCAGACTGCAAACTGCGCGCGCTGGCATGTGCGAATTGGCAAATTAGCATATCAGCACATTGGCAAATTAGATTTTCCCCTGCGTATTTTTCAGCACGTTGAAGAGGAACTCGCGGGCGCGGAAGAGCTGGGCTTTTACGGTGCCGAGCGGAAGCTCCAGCTGGTCGGCGATCTCTTCGTAAGAAAGCTCCTGGAAGTAGCGCATCTCGATGAGCGTGCGGTAACGCGGCTTCATTTTTTCGACGAGCTCGCGCAGCATCACGACCTTCTGTTTCTTCATGATGTGCTCCTCCGGGTCCGGCGTTTCGGAACGAAGGTCCATTACCATCTCGCCGCCTTCGTCATCCGACATCGGCTGGTCGATCGAAAACGTATTCTTGCGCTTGCGGCGGATAAAGTCGATGCAGTTGTTGGTGGCGATACGGAAGAGCCAGGTGCTGAATGCGAAATTGGGCGTGTACTGGTGCAGGCGCTTGAACGCTTTACCGAATGCCTCGACCGTTAAGTCTTCCGCGTCGTCTTTGTTATTGACCATCTTCAGCAGCATGAAGTAGACGGAATCGCGGTAGCGGCCCATCAGCTCAGCGTAAGCTTTCTGGTCGGTGTCGTCCAACGCGCGGCGAACGAGCTTGTAGTCATACAAAGCCTTATCGGAAAGGTTCTCGTTTTCGCTCAGTTCCATCTGCGCTTGCGTTGAAAGATGCGTGAAATCGTAATAACAGGATAAAACAGCAGGAAAAAGAGTTCAAACAATGGCGCAAAAATCAATAAATCCCTTTCGCCGAGCCGCTTCATCGCGAAACTAAAGATAAGCATTTGAATTAAGAAACGGAAGACGAACACGCCCAGTACCGCGTACAGCTGGAAGTGCAGCGCAAGGGCCGCCGCGAAGCAACCGAAAAACAACCACTGGCTGAGCACGAAAAGACCGAGCAAAAACTTGTGCGCAAAACGATACCGCTTGCCCGTTTGCAAATGACGTTTCTTCTGGTACCACCAGTCGCGCCACGAATCTTTCGCCGCAGAATAACAAACGCTGCCCGGGTCCAGCTCTACACGCGTATTCGTTCGCGTCGCGCATTGGTTCACGAACAGGTCGTCGTCGCCGGAAGGAATGTGGTAATGCGAAGCGAAACCTTTGTTGCGGAAAAACAATTCTTTCCGGTAAGCGAGATTCCGCCCCACGCCCATGTACGTCATGCCCGCCAGCGAATAGGAAAGGTATTGCAGCCCGATGAAGAACGCATCGAAACGGATGATCCGGTTGAGCAAACCTTTCGCGCGCGTATACGGGCCGTAACCGAGCACGATCTCCGTCTTTTCGGTGAAATGCGCCGCCATGTTCTTCAGCCACTGGTCGCCGGAAGGACGGCAATCCGCATCAGTGAGAACGAGATGCTCATACTTCGAGCCTTTGATGCCCATCATCACGGCCACTTTTTTTCCGTGCGAATAATATTCATCCTCCTTGATCGTGACGATGCGCAGGTGGTTGTTTTTTTTTGCAAACTCTTCGAGAATGTCGCCGGTGTTGTCGAAGGAGCAATCATTGACGACAACGACTTCGAATTCGGGATAATCCTGCGCGAGCACG
>CAMLEF010000129.1 GCA_946478675.1 uncultured Flavobacteriales bacterium
GCCGTTTTGTCCTGGCTGAGCTTGAACTTGCCTTCTAATTTAAGGACTTCAATGGCAAACGCAACAATGCCGTTGAGCATGACGGAAACGTACTCGGGCCGAAGCGTTTCCCATTGCGCCATAAACTCCGGCTCGAAACTGCCGATCGTCTCGCGCAGCAACGACTCTTTCTCTTCTGCCGAAGGCAACAAGCGGATCTTTCCCGAAGCATGCACCGCGATGTAATTCCAGGTCGGAACGTTTTCCTGCTTTTCGTACAGCGAAGGAGAAACGTAAGCGTTCGGTCCGCTGAAGACGACGAGCACGTCCGTTCCATCCTGCAAGGCGTGGGCATGCGGGTTGCCGGCGGAGAGATGGCTGAGCAGCATGAGCTTCCCGTTCTCTTCACGCAAAACGAACGGCAGGTGCGTGACCAGCGGCAGTGTTTCCCCGTTGCAGGTGAAAACGGCAAACGGGTACGCTTTCATGAACGCCAGCTGCTCGCGGTGATCGTCGTTGCGGAAATGCGGAGGAATGTACATCGTGGTAAAAATACAGAAATGAGACGGCCTTGCCACTTGTGAAGTTACAGGCAGACACGCCCTGCAATTCGTTATCTTTAACCGCAATGAAACGCCTTCTGCCTCTGCTGCTGCTGTTACCGCTTCTCTTCGTGAACGGCTGCAAAAAAGAAACCGACGACCAGGCCCCGGATATCGAATTCGTTTCGCCGGACGAAGGTCACCAGTACAATGTTTACGATTCGATCCACGTGTATCTCCGCATTTCGGACAACATGGGATTGAAGCATTGGAAGATCAAGCTCGTCGACCAGCAGCTGACGCCGGTGCTGCACGTGATCGAGCAAGAGGTCGGCGGAAAACATTCGGAGATCGGATTCGATTACCCGATCGACAACGTCCGTCTTTCTTCCGGATCGTATTACCTGATGGTGGAAGTGACGGACGACAACGACAACCTGCGCCGCGTTTTCCGCACGCTCAACATCACGGAGATCCCGCAGCAGCTGAACGGATTTTTCGCCGTCACACTTCCCGCGCCTTCCACGCTCAACGTGTACAAAGGCGACACCGCAGGAACCTTCACACTCTTCAATCAATTCTCCAGCGATTTCACGGATCTCGCCGTGAGCTCTTACTGGCAACAGGTGTACGTGAACGGCAGTTACTTCGGCCTGCTGCGCGCCAATACGATCGACGGCACCACTTCATCGTGGACGCAGCCTTCCGTGGTCGGCGCTTCTCCGTATTGGGGAAATCTTTCCGTGAGCGGCTCGAAATTGTGGGTGAGCGTTCCCGGCCAGGGACAGGTTCGTTCGTATGATCAAACCGGCGCGATGACGCTGCACGTGAATTCGGACAACAACTTTTATCCGAAACATCAGTTCGAATCGAACGGAAAAATTTTCATCGAAGAAAAAGATATTGCTTCTTCCGCGCGTCACATTGTGGTATTTACGACTTCCGGGGCGCCCGTGCAGGAAACCGCGATGAACCTCGACGTCACGGAATTTTTCACGAAAGACGCCGACAATATTTACGCCGTCGGCAATGACGCAGGACAAGGGCACCTGCTGCTGTACAACGTGTCGACGAACGGTTTCTGGGAACCTGTTACGCTTCCTGCGGGATTGGTCACTTCAGCAGCGCAGCTCGATTCGAACACGGTGCTCATCGGCATGGACAACGGCAACCTGTATCGCTTCACGTATGCGCCGGTAGGACTGCTCAACTGGAGCAGCGGCATCAATGCTGCGCGAATGCGTTACGATGTGGTGAACGACGAAATTTACACAGCGGAAGGCAGCAGCGTGAAAGTGTATCGCTACAATCCGTTCACGCTTTTGCGCACCATTCCATTCGCGAATACCGTGGAAGATCTCGAGCTGTGGTATAACCGCTGACGCGTGCCGTTTACGTTTTCTCATCCTGCAGCGGTTTTGCCGTTCACCCGTTTACCGAAGCGGTATTATTCGCTCACGGGCCTGATCGTCGGAAGCGTCACGCCGGACTTCGAATATTTCCTGCGTTGCCGGCCACATGGCATTTACAGTCACACGATGTGGGGCGTATACTGGTTCGATTTGCCGCTGGGCATTCTCCTTTGTTTTCTCTTTCACCTGTTCGTGCGCAATGAAATGCTGCTGAGCCTGCCGCCGTGGTTCGGGAGAAAATTTTCAGCTGCATTTTCCTTCGACTGGAAAGCGCATTTCCGGAAACACTGGCCGGTCATTCTTCTTTCGCTGGTCATCGGCATCTATTCGCATTTGATGTGGGACGCGTTCACGCACGAGTCCGGTTATTTCGTCAGGCGAACTGCTGCGCTTTCGACACCGGTGCCGCTTTTCGGATTCCACGTACCGTTGTTTCATTTGCTCCAGCACGGCAGCACGCTCATCGGCGCGGCGGCGATTTTTCTCGCGCTGAAAAAACTTCCGGATGATTTTTCTTTCCCGGGAAAATTCAATTTCCGCTATTGGTTGAATGCAGCTGCCGTGATGTGCATCGCGATCGGCATCGGCGGGCTGGCGGGAAAAGATTATTCCGTGTACGGCGAATTCATCATCACAGGAATGTCGGGCGGAATGCTGGGGATGATCATCGCCGGATTGCGGACGAGAATTTGAATTACCAAAATTTCATTTCAATTCTTCTTTTAACGGAGCAGCAACAACACGCTGCAAGGCCCATAATGAATAGGGCTTGTAACAGAGCGCGAAGAAGCGGTAGAGATAATCGCGAAAATCAACAGCTGAATAAAAGCGTTCCGGTTGTGAAGCGCGTTCCACTTTAACAGTGAATCGCGCGAATAAAACAGGAACGAGCAACAACCGCAGCAGCACGACAAGAATTATTACCGCCCCAAAAAGCGGCGACTGTTTCAGCTGTAAAATTCCCCTCGGAATAAAAAAAGTAATCCAGAAGAACGTCATCATCAAACCTTCCAGCAAGGCCATCACATCGAGGAGCAACAAGGAACGTTTCATCTTTCTTTCCATCGCCGCCGAAACCGCCATCAGCCACAACGCATACACCGGCGGCAAAAACAGCAACAGCATCGCGTTCGATTTCGGATCAATCGAAAGCAAACGATAAAACAGGCGATTCAGTCTTTTCACTTTTTCAAATATAAGAGAGCCGGTGTTCTAAGCGGTTCAAAAAAAACTGCCGCAGGAATACTGCAGCAGTTTCAATTGATACGTTAAAAAATTCCGCAATTGGAAAGTGTCAATTACTCAATGACAACGCCCATTTTGCAGAACTTGTCGATGCGCTTGCTGACGCGGACGTTCGCATCCATCGGTTTGAGGATGGCGATCTGTTTGAGGATTTCTCCTTTGACGTTGGCGAACATTTCATCCCAGTTCGCATGCGCGCCGCCGACGGGCTCCTGGATGATGCCGTCGATGAGGCCCTGCCCGAGCATATCGGAAGCAGTGAGCTTCATCGCTTCTGCCGCGCGGGCTTTCTGGTCCCAGCTGCGCCAGAGGATCGTGGAGCAGTTTTCCGGCGAGATGACGGAATACCACGCGTTCTCGAGCATGATGACGCGGTCGCCCACGCCGATGCCGAGCGCGCCGCCGGATGCGCCTTCACCGATGATGATGCAGATGACGGGCACTTTCAGCCGCGACATCTCCAGCAGGTTGCGTGCGATCGCTTCGCCTTGTCCGCGCTCTTCCGCTTCGAGACCGGGATAAGCGCCGGGCGTATCGATAAGCGTTACGATCGGGCGATTGAATTTTTCGGCAAGCTTCATCAGGCGAAGGGCCTTGCGGTAACCTTCCGGGTTGGGCATGCCGAAATTATGGAACTGGCGGAGCTTGGTGTTGCGTCCTTTCTGCTGGCCGATGAACATGATGTGCTCACCGCCGAGCGTGCCGAAGCCGCCCACCATCGCTTTGTCGTCTTTCACCGTACGGTCGCCGTGCAGCTCGAGAAAATTTTCGCCGCAAAGCGCACGGATGTAATCGAGCGTATACGGACGGTCCGGGTGACGCGATACTTGCACCCGCTGCCAGGGCGTGAGGTTGCTGAAAATTTCTTTTCGTTTGGCCGCGATCTTCTCCTCGATCTCTTCGAGTGACTTGGTCACATCGACGCCGCTCTTCTTGGCCGTTTGCACCATTTTATCACGAAGCTCAGAAAGCTCAGCGATCGGTTTTTCGAAATCCAAATATGTCATCGTAACTGGTGTGTGAAGCAACAAAGGTAAAAACAATGTGCTAATATGCTGATGTGCCGATATGCCGATGCGCGCTTGCTTCCCGCATTGAAAGATTCCAAAATTCAACATTCAACTATTCTGCAGAGCGAAACCGTTCCCCTTCAAAGAATATTTGAATATTGAATTTTTGAATGTGCGCCGCCATTTCGAGGGCATCGGCACATTAGCATATTGGCAGATCGGCAAATTATTTTTTCTTCTTCTCCTGCAGCTCGCGCAAATTGGATTGCCGTTCTTTTTTCTTGCTGAACAGCGAAGCGAACGGGTACCACATCTGGCCGATGAAATGTTTCGGCACGTCGTTATCGGGAATGCCGAGGATGGGTTCCAGCTTCGGATCGTTCGGAAGATAGAAGGAACCGAAAAGAAAATCCCATACGGTGAGCACCGACGCGTAATTGACGCCGTATTTGCGCGGGAGATTTTTCGAGTGATGCCAGTAGTGCGTGTTCGGCGTGATGATGATCTTGTTCAGGATGCCGAAATTGACTTTTACGTTGGCGTGCGAGAAGAACACGAGGAAATACGCGATCCACATGTAGATCGCCGTGCAGAGAATATATTTCTCATCGGAGAAGCCGAGCAGTCCGAACGGGATCCAGCCGAGCGGGCGAAGGATCAGGTATTCGCCGAAATGAAAATGGCGCGTCGATGCGAAGCCGAGCGTTTCCTGCGCGTGATGGATCTTGTGAAACTTCCATAAGAATTCGATGCGGTGCTCGAGGTAATGCGCGAAGAACTGCACGAAATCGTAAATGACGAAGAAGATGAGGAACTGCACGATGAACGGAAAATTCCCGAAGCTCACCAGCGGCAGCTTCACGCCGAGCGCGTCCATGCCTTTGAGAAAAAAATGCTCGACCGTTGCCGTAAGCGCTACGAAGCCGATCACGCTGAACAGGAAATCGATGAAGAAGAGGTAGAAAATGTCGAGCCAGAATCCTTTCCGCCCGAGCACGGAGTACGCTTTCTTTTTCGGGAGCGCCAGCTCGAGAATAAACGACAGCAGCCAGGCCGTCATCAGCGCCGTATAAGGATTCATCAGCGAAGGATGCGTGATGAGATCGGTAATACGCGGGCCTACCTGGTTTTGAATGTTGCTGAAATAATCTGTGAAGGTCGGATCTTCCATAGGTTCACAGGGCGTACTTCAAATTTACGTCAAACCCGGTGAATGTTATGTTAAAGCACAATGAGAATCTTCAGCTGGGCATTCTTATTCCGCCCGGACGAATTTTCCCGAAGCGATCACTTCAGCGCACGAATACACCTGCACGAAATACATGCCGGCGGCAAAACCAGTGGAAGGAAGCACACAGCGGTTTTCTTTCGCCTTCGCGGAATACACCAGCCGTCCTTCGGCGTTGTACACACGCACATCCGCCTCTTTGACGTCGACAATAAGCGTAACATCGCCGCCGGAAGGATTCGGATAGATCGACAACCCATGCTGCGGCAAAGGCTGCTCAGCAACATCGTTCTGCACACATCCTGACGGTGAAAACGGGAAAGAGGTCAACGCAACAGTCGTCATCTGGAAAGAGACAGGGCCGGGCAAAACCACCGCTGGCGGAAGGTCAGTGCGCAACGGCGCAGCAAAGACATTAATCGTATCGACGGAACCTTCGCAGAACGTACTGTGAATATCGGGGAACACGATCGTCAACGGATGGTAGTTCGGCGAATTAATGCTCGTAGCGTTCTGAAGCGTTGTGCGGCATCCTGTCGCTACAATCATCCCTCCGGATTCGATCACGTCGGAAATGCAGAGGGAATCCAGCTGGTACCCGCCCACACGCGCTACGGTAAAGACCTGTCCCAGCGTGTCGCATTCGATGAATTCGGCGCTGGTGCTTTGCATCGTGGTAACCAGGTGCGTGAAGCCGAGCAGGAACTTTCCTTTGTTCAGCAATACCATTCCCTGTCGTTGAAAAACAGGAACACGCGATGCGAACTGATCCGTGTATTTATACCACAGCAGGTTGCCGTTCCTGTCCGTACGCAGCAGGAACTCCCGCGCCACTGTATTGTTTGGAACCGTTGTTATCCCGGTGAGCACGAATCCGCTGTCGCGCATGAGCTGAAGGCCCATCGGGAACCTCGCATTGGTATCGGCGAAACAATGCATCCATTGCATCACCCCGCTGCTGTCGACTTTCATCAATCCGCAGCCGTAATAATAATTATTGAGCGAATCTCTCGAAGAAGCATCGAATGCCACCACCACGCTTTTATCGCGCGTCACCACCATTCCCGCATTCGAACTGTTGAGATCGACGCCGGGCCATTGCCAGGAACGGGACCAAACCGTATCACCGTTCGATTGGTATTTCACCAGCCATAACCGATCGTCGCCGCTTCCGTTCATGCTGGAAAAACTTCCGTAGGCATAACAGCCGCCGCCGCCTTCCGGACGACAATGCTGGATGTTGGTGAAATAGCCGGCAGGCGCATTCGTGATATGACGCATCCATTGCGGATTGCCTGCGGTGTCAGCACGAATGATCGAACAATACGAGCCGCTGCCGATGTTCGCATAATACACACCGTTGCTGTCCGCCGAAAGATCACGTGAGGAAGTATGCGACGCGAGCAGCACGTTCGATCCTTCGAAATGGCCGACAGAGTCGGTGCGGATCAGCACCACGCGGGCATTCTGGTTGGGAAACGGCACGCTGTCCCATACGGTCGCGGCGATCAGCAAATCGTGATCCGGCAAGCGGCAGATCGCCTGCGTACCTTTCGCTTTGAAAAGCGTATCGTTGGTCGTGTATTCGGTAAGAAAGGTTTGCGCAGCAAGAAAAGGTGCAACGAACAGGCTGCAAAGGCAGAGCAGTTTTTTCATGGGCCAGGTGTAGCGCAGTAAAAACGCTAAACTGCTGCGTTTATTACGTGCGAATTATTCCCCGAGAATTCTTTGCATCAGCCGCTCCCCCACTTTATCCGGGAAAAGCGCCACGCCGTGCTTGCCGATGAGCCGGTAATCCGGATTGGGACGGTAACGGGAAGCATCCGTCGTTTTTTCATTCACGAGAAAAATCCCGATGATGTCTTCCTTTTCAACTTCCTGGTCGGACGGCGCGCGCTGGTCGACGATGAAGACAAAACCGTTCGGCTGCTGCTGCGCTTCTTCGAGCACGTCGCGGTCGGTAGCCATGAGGTCGCGGACAATCTCGTGCAGGATGACGAGAAAATCGGCGTTGTAAGAAATATTTTCCGGCTCCGTGCCGCGTTCGGGATCCAGCAAACGCCCGAGAAAAAATTCGGATTTCGAAGGACGGCCCGAGAGCTGTTCTTTGCTGAGCGGAGAAAGTAAATGAAGCGTTCCCTTTTCGCCGGGAATGGAGTAGAGATGGCAATCCATGGCGCAAAGATAGTTGCGAGTTCGGAGTTGCGAGCCTGGAGTTTGGAGTTCGGAGTTGATAGCTGAAATTGAACTGCCTCACTCCTCCACTTTCACTTTCATCTGCTTCAGCAATTCTTCTTCGAGGGTTGCGGTGAGACGGAACAGCCCGTTTTCCGTGAGCAGCTTGTGATTGGGCGAAGCCTGGAAAGAACCGGCGACGATCGCTCCGTTCTGCGTGCGAAAAGCGCCGAGGATGTCTTCGGGCGCGATCTCTTCTTCGGGATCGGCACGCTGGTCGACGACGAACACCATACCGTCGCCTTCGATCTTCGAAGCTTCTTCCGCCAATGCAGGATCAGTAGCCATTTGCTCCGCGATGAAATTGTGGAAGAAATCGAGGAAGGTGCGGTTGGGCAGAAAATTTTCCGGAACAAGATCACCTTCCCCGTCTTTCAGCACACCGATGATCGCAATGGCGGGCAAACCGTTCTGCATCGCTTCGTCGGGAGAAACCGGCGAGACATAATAGCTATGCTGACCGGGCTGCGTTTCGATTTCGAAAATGTGTACGTCCATGCGCGCTTCAAAAATGGATCAGGATGAAAAAACAATTTTGCGGCTGAATGACCGGCCGTCCTTCGTGCTGATGCGGAGAAAATAGATGCCGTCTGAAAGCCCGTCACGATTAAGCACGAACGACGCGCCTGAAAAATTTTCGTTGCCCACTTCACGGCCCTGCACATCGAAGAGTGTGTATTGTCCTTCCTGCCATTGCGAAAACTGAACCGTTACCTCTTCCGTCGCAGGATTCGGGAACAGCGTTGCTTCTTCCGCTTGTTGTTCTTCCACGCCGGCCGGCGGGCAATTCCCTTTGTTGATGAAGAATGGAACGGTGGTCGCCGTGTAGGTCATCGACTGCGGTCCTGCCGTGACGGCCGGTGCGGGATGATCGGTGCGGAAACTTTCCGGCGCCAGGGCGAGGGCCTGCGGCGCATCCTCACAGGACGCTGCTCCCGACGGATCGAAACCCATCAGCAGGGCATGACTTCCATTCAGGCCAATGCTTTCTCCTGCAAGATAAATGCCCTGGCCCGGCAAACGCACGAGCCGCTGCGCACGCACGACGCTGATCACACCCGACTGCCGGGCTGACACATAATTCCCCGCAGTATCCACTTCGAGCCGTGCAACGGAAGAATCGCCGGGATTCTGAAACGCAAAAAGGATCGTGTGCTGGTCCGTTTCGGTGAGGCCGTAATTCAATTCGAATGAAGGCGACTGCACGACACGCCGCGTCCAGCGATGCTCCCCGTTTTTACCGATGCGCGTTAAAAACACTTCGTAATTGCCGGTGTTGTTGTAGAGATCGCTGATGCCGCCGATCACGAAGCTGCTGTCGGCAAGCATCGTCATGCAAAGCGGGTAATGATACGTCGAGTCGGCGAACGTTTTGACCCAGGCGAGGTTGCCGCCGCTGTACACTTTCATCAATCCCGCCGAGTAGTACGTGTGTCCCGTCGTCGAGTCCAGGTGATTGATGAACAGCGTAGAGACAAAACCGTTGTTCACCGTTTGCGCGTCCATCGACAGCGGCAGGAAACCATGGTCATTGAGCGTATACAGGTTCGACCATTGCACGTTCCCGGAAGCGTCGTAGCGCATGATGAAACCGAGATTGGGCATATTGTATACGCTCGGCTGGTAATAGCAACCGCTGACGTAACAGCCGCCGTGGTGATCGGGTCGACAGCTGATGGCGATCACGTTATGTCCCGTTTCAAAAATGCGGCGGCCCCAGAGGATGGTGAAATTCTCGTCCATGCGCAGCAGCGCTGTCGTATACGGCCCCACGTTGCAGATCGCCCAGAAGCCCGAGGTATCCGCAGCCAGGCAAACGACGGAGGCGCTGGTGGAAGGTGCGAAAAGCCGCTGCGATAACACCGGTGCTCCGTTGGCATTGAAGCGCACCAAAACCGCACGCTGGAATCCCGCGCTGTCGTACATATAACCGCCCGCATCGATGAACCCGGCGGAATCCGCGCAGATTGCAGCAAAACGTTGCGTCAGGTTGGTGTCCTTTTGCGCGAACTCTTCATAGAAACCTTGCGCATGCAGGAACACCGGAAATGCAAATAACAACAGGAGGAATAGTTTTTTCATGGTAATACGATAATGCATAATAACACAAATTAATCCCGTTTATTGTCTGGGCTCAACTTTCCCAGATGAAAAACAGATGACGAATGCTGAAAGCTTCCGTTGTTGTTACCGCCGGTTGTAATGAACGTACGGCGTTCTGCAAATGGCCCGGAGACCAGCTGATGAAGCGCAAGAACCGTTTGCTGCCGGCACCAGGCGATGGCGCTCTCCTGCTCTTTCTCATAAAGCAACGGCAACAAATCGCGGCCCTGCAGGATCCCGGTGGAAGAAGCGACGCCTCCACTGGCGTAGCTTCCGCCGATCGTGAGGAGTATCAGCTTGAAAATGTAGATGGGCAGAAGAATACCAGCAATGGAATAAAGCAGCTTGCGGTAGTGTTGACGGAGCGGGTTCATCGGGGCAAATTAGTGAAATCAAAAAACCCGGACGTTGCCATCCGGGTTCTTTCTGAAATGCTGAGCGATTATTTCGCGAGCTTCTTCTTGAGGTTCTGGTCGAGCGCGTCGAGGAACTCCTCCGTGTAGAGGTAGTGTTCGCCGTGCTTGACGTTGTTGCCGTGCGCGCAAACCGCGAGGTCTTTCGTCATCTTGCCGCTTTCGACGGTTTCGACGCAAACCTGCTCGAGCGCCTGTGCGAAACGGATCAGGTCGTTGTTGCCGTCGAGCTTGCCGCGGAATTCGAGGCCGCGCGTCCAGGCGAAGATCGAAGCGATCGGGTTGGTCGACGTCGGTTTGCCGGCCTGGTGATCGCGGTAGTGACGCGTTACGGTGCCGTGCGCTGCTTCCGCTTCCATGATCTTGCCGTCGGGCGTAACGAGCACGGACGTCATGAGACCGAGTGAGCCGAAGCCCTGCGCTACGCTGTCCGACTGTACGTCTCCGTCGTAGTTTTTGCAGGCCCAGATGAATTCGCCGTTCCACTTCAATGCGGAAGCAACCATGTCGTCGATGAGGCGGTGCTCATACACGATGCCTGCTTCTTTGAATTTCGCTGCGAATTCTTTTTCGTAGATCTCCTGGAAAATATCCTTGAAACGACCATCGTATTTTTTCAGGATGGTGTTTTTGGTCGAGAGGTACAGCGGCCATTTTTTGCTCAGCGCCATGTTGAAGCAGGAATGGGCAAAGCCGCGGATCGAATCGTCCGTATTGTACATCGCCAGCGCTACGCCGTCGCCTTTGAAGTTGAACACTTCGAAAGTCTGCGGTTCGCCGCCGCCTTCGGGCGTGAAGGTCAGCGTGAGCTTGCCTTTGCCTTTGATCACCGTGTCCGTAGCGCGGTACTGGTCGCCGAATGCATGACGGCCGACGATGATCGGCTTGGTCCAGTTCGGAACGAGGCGCGGCACGTTGCTGCAAACGATCGGTTCACGGAATACGGTGCCGTCGAGGATATTGCGGATGGTGCCGTTCGGCGACTTCCACATTTGTTTC
>CAMLEF010000130.1 GCA_946478675.1 uncultured Flavobacteriales bacterium
TTTTGCGGCGGAGAGATGGCAGAGTGGTCGATCGCGGCGGTCTTGAAAACCGTTAGGTGTAACAGCCTCGGGGGTTCGAATCCCTCTCTCTCCGCAGAGTCCAGTGCCGCAAACAGCAGATAATGTTGATTGCGGCACTTTTTGTTTGATTTATATTGGTTCCGGGTTTTGCCGTATGCAGCGATAAGTCGCGCTGCATCGGCAAACCTGCTTTTGCGCTCCCTAAGTTCCCTCAGGTCACAACGCGCAGTGCCACAAGCGCGGATAGAAACCGTAAATAAATAGGAACCGTTCACAAATCAGATAATGAAGTGCCCCTTCATTAAATCCTATTATTGACGCCTAACCTTCCGACGGATTTTTAAAAATGTATTCTTTCAAATACTTATCTGAGACTTGCTTTAATTTGGTTGTGTATTCGTCCAGCCTTTTCTCCAAAAGCTTGGATTCTTCTGAATCAACGTCAGTAAGTATGTGCTTAAAAGTCGAAGTTGCAAGTCTAAGTGCTACTAAAGCTGGCACTAGACCTGCAAACCTATTCGGATTCTGATTGTAGAAATACAAACCATTGTGAGCCGGCAGAATGCTTTTTGCCAAGTGATGTTTAGTCATAACATCCCAGTGGCCATGCAAGACTTCGGAAGAACGTTTATAGAACAAATAATACAAGTTATCCTCGCCCCATACTTCCGTAGCCATTTTCTCTATACTAATCTCAAACACATCACCTCTTTCAGATGCAATATTAATCTCACGTCGTCCGGATTCTTTAATGGCGTCAGCAATTATCTTCTCGCCCTGCTTACGGAGCTCTTCATCGTCTGTTAACTTGACGAGCTTCTCACCGAAGAATCGTTCGCGCCCTGTGCTATATTCTCGAAATCGTTGAAACAGAGCAGGATCTTTCTTTTTCGCAAGCCAGGATAACACGATGTAGGTTTCAAGGATAGACCGAAGAACCATTTCTGCGATTTCACCTTTATGAATCTTTATGAGATCAATAACATCTATGGATAGGTTTGAAATCCTTGCTGCAAAACCCATGTAAATTTCTCCAATGGGAACACTGAAGAAGTTGATTAATCTAATCGCTTTAAATTCTTCATAAAGGTTCTTGAACTCACTTAGTAAAGAAGCAATTTCCAATTCTTGAAAGCATTGCTCCTCCCGTTTAGTGCTATCTTCTTTAAACATAGGAGGGATTAGATAATTATAGTGCCACATTTCTTTACAGATGTCAATGTCCAAATTGCCGTTAATACCAATTGATGGAGGGAAAACCGCCATTGTCATTGATACATTCTCAGGATTGAGTATTTGTTCTTGCGCTGTTAACCCAAACATATTGAATGGATCAAGATTGCCACTTTGGACATATTGAACCATTAAATATTTACATAGAATCGACGTTGGTGAGCGCCCATCTAAGATTTGATGATAACCCCACATAAGCAATGTTGGATTTCTTACTGCTTCCTCAAATCCAAGGCGAAACAGAGGGTAATAAAACCGTAGTATTTGATCAAAAGCATTTTTAAAGCACGTACCACGAATGTCAGCCAGAATAGTTTGGTCGGCATGAATAAGTTTGATCGTGTGGGTAAGGTTGAAATGAAATTTTTTTGTTGGACTGATCTTCCCATTAACAGTATCGCTTATGCGAATAAAATCCTCCCGTACTTTCTCAAAAGGAAATTCCTTTATCGCCATTGAGATATGCAAAGCTTCAGGAATCCTCTCAGCCCAAACAAAGTCTCGAATAAGATGAGGATGTTGGTCAAAAACTTTTTGGAACTCTGTTCTGGTTTGTCGTATTCTGCCCTTCTTCATGACGGAGGGTTATTATTAAAACACATTGGTAATATAACGGCTTTACATTATCTCTGCAACTTCCTTAATCTTTGTTCGCTAAATCTTAATTGGCTCTTTTTGCAAAGGAGCAATTAGGGATATGTTCCTCAATAATTCGTCATCAATGAAATGAAAGCTCTGAATCACATATGAAATAAGGGGATAAAGGGTTCGGTATCCGCCTCAAAGGGTTTTTAGTTTAAAATTCCCTGCGCGTTTTCTCAATTAAAAGAAGCCCTGAACTGCAACGGCGACAGCTTCGTCTTCGTCTTGAAAAATTTGCTGAAAGACTGCGAATGCTCAAACCCCAGCGCATAAGCAATCTCGCTGACCGATAAACGGGTTGCAGACAATTTCTCTTTCGCTTTTTCAATCAGCTTATGGTGGATATGCTGCTGCGTGTTTTGACCCGTCAGCACGCGCAACATATCACTTAAATAACCCGGCGACATATTCAGTTGTTCGGCAAGCGAATGAACTGTTGGTATTCCTTCCTTCAATAGTTCTTCGTTATCAAAATAGTCATTCAGGATTTCTTCCAGCTTTTGCAGCAGGTCATTATTCATTGCTTTCCGCGTAAGGAATTGTCGCTTATAAAAACGATTGCTGTAATTCAGGAGCAGCTCGAGCTGTGAAATGACCACGTCCTGGCTAAAATCATCAATCGTGCTGTTCAGCTCCTCTGCCATGTTTTTAAAAATGGAAATGATCGTCGCCTTTTCTTTTTGTGAAAGATGCAAAGCTTCATTTACCGAATAGGAGAAGAAACCATATTGCTTTATTTTTTTCGCTAAAGGATATCCGGCTAAAAAATCAGGATGAAACAGAACCGTAAAGCCGGAATGGTCCTGGCCGATTTCCGCAGATGAGCTGACCTGGTTGGGCGCTTTGAACAATAAGCCTCCTTCATCAAAATCATAATAGCCCTGCCCGTATTTAATTTTACCGCTGAGTTTAGTTTTAAGCGAGATCTTATAAAAGCTGTGGACGAAGGAGCCGGGAAGCTGGCGTAAATCTATTTTGTTGTTTTTGTTTTCTACCAGACTGATCATCGGATGCAAGGGCTTTGGCAGCCCAAGCAAACGATGCAGTCCGGACAAGGAATCAAATTTCTTTGGTGCTGTTTCCTTCTTTCTCATTTCTTAAAACTATCAATGATTTTAACGGGCAGAAGCATTTATTTGTTCAGTATGCTCATGAACTTTTCAGGATAGCGCGTGCCGGACGCTATTCCCGCGGGCATAATCGCGTCCAGGCTTTGCAAATCTTCTTTGGTGAGCACCACGTTTTCGGACGCACTATTTTCTTCTAAATATTTTCTTCGCTTCGTGCCCGGTATGGTGATGATATCTTCACCCTGCGCCAATACCCACGCAATGGCTAACTGCGACGGGCTGCATCCTTTTTCAATCGCCATGATTTTAATTTTCTCCACCAGTTCTAAATTCTTATAGAAGTTCTCCCCCTGGAAACGCGGCATATGTGCACGGTTATCTTTAACATCTTCCGGCTTTTTTAATTCGCCGCTTAGGAATCCCCGGCTCAGCGGTGAATAGGCAACCAGACCAATTCCTAATTCACGAATGGCAGGGAGAACATCCGTTTCAATGTCGCGCGTCCAAAGCGAATATTCTATCTGCAGCGCGGTAATGGTATGCGTTGCCGCAGCTTTGCGAATGCTGTTGACGGATGCTTCGGAAAGGCCAATGTATTTTACAATACCCCTGTTCACTAATTCGGATAAAGCGCCCACTGTTTCTTCAACCGGAATAGTCGGATCGATTCGCGCAATCGTGTACAGGTCGATGTAATCGGTTTGGAGACGCTGTAAACTGTGCATCACCGCATGGTAAATGTAATCCTGGTGACCGTTTACACTGCCGTATCCCATCGGCGAAGCCATCATTCCTGTTTTTACGGAAAGAAAAGCTTTGTCACGTTTTCCTTTAATCGCGCGACCGATCAGCATTTCGTTATGGCCGGAAAGATAAAAGTCGGCCGTATCCAAAAAGTTATGTCCCAGCTCCATCGCTTTTTCTATGGTTGCGATCGATTCTTTTTCATCGCTTTGCCCATAAGCGCCCGACATTCCCATGCATCCTAAACCGATTGCTGAAACCGAAGGCCCGTTTTTTCCCAGTGTTCTTTTCATGTTTTTTTGTTTTGATTACGGGACAAAGTTCGGATGATCGTAACTGGAAGATGTAGCTTAACTGAGGGCTTTTGTAGCCTAAATGCGAGTGCAACGTTTGAACTTCCCTGGGTTTTTCAAACTACAACATCAAAGAACAAAACAGGATTAAATTCAGTTCATAAAGAAAGCCCTTCCGAAAAATTCCGGAGAGGCTTTTTACTTCGTGGCGAATGCTGCCGCTATTACCAGGGCACTTCTCCCGTCGCCGGATTATTTTCTTCACTGAAGAATTTTCCGGTCGGTCCGTTTTCGTCGATCAGCGCATACTTTACGATTCGCTTTCCGGCTTCTTCCACACTTCCCGTTCCGCGATGACCGTTGAAATCCGTCTTCGTATAGCCCGGGCAAACTGCGTTCACTTTGAAATTACTATCCCGAAGTTCGTAGGCCAGCACAACGGTGTACATGTTCATGGCCGATTTTGAAGAAAGATAAACGGCGGCCTTGTAGTCGTAATATTTGTAAGAAGGATCGCTGTGCAACGTCAGCGAGCCCTGGCTGGAGCTCACGTTTACAATACGCGGCTCCGGCGATTTTTTCAAAAGGTCCATGAACGCCTGCGTCACTCTTACGACGCCGTATACATTGGTGTCATACGCGGTTTTGAACTGGTCGATCGTGGCATCGAGCGCCTTTTGCGGATAGCCGCCGAAAATGCCGGCATTATTGATGAGAATGTCCAGCGCTTTTGTTTTTCTGCCGATTTCTGCACGGGCGTTTTTTACCGATGCATCATCCGTTACGTCCAGCTCGATCGCTTCGACGTTATTGAATCCCTCCGACTTGAGCTGGTTCACGGCTGCGATGCCGCTTTCTGAATTGCGGCTGCCGAGGAAAACATAAATTCCTTTTTGAGCGAGTTGCCGCGCCACTTCAAAGCCGATGCTTTTGTTCGCTCCTGTTACTAATGCCGATTTCATTTCTTCTTTTTTTTAGTTTGAATCAATGAAGCAAAAGTGGGAAGCTGAACAACAGGAGAGATGGACAAATCCATTTACTGCCTTGACGAATCCTGCCGCGACTCTAAAAACTCACGCACACTTTTCCCTGTGCATTTTTTGAAAAACCGTGAAAAGTAGTCGGGATCATTAAAGCCCAATTCATACGCCAATTCTTTCACCGAAAGGGGAGAGTAAAGCAGCTTTCGTTGCGCTTCGATCATTAAGCGATTGCTGAAAAAATCCTTCGGCGATACTCCCGAGAATTCTTTAACGATCCGGTACAAGCTGTTCGGAGTTAACGCGAGTTTGTCGGCGATCGTATGAACGGAAGGTTGCTCCGCCAGGTGCGTTTCCACGATTAATTTGAACTCGATGAACTTGGAAAGGTTCGCATTTAAAATTTGTGTGGGCTCGGCCTGTTTGAAATATGCGCTGTTCAATTCCGTCAACAGCAGGTTGAGGTAGGCTAATATGATTTCCGTGTCGGTCGCTTTATCCTCATAAAGGATCCGGTTCAGAATTTCAAAAACTTTCCGGACTCGCTCTCTCGCTGCATCATCAAACGTAATGACGGACGAGTGTAGAGGATTAACCAAAAAAGAAAATTGCTGCGGCAGCAACGCCAGCGTGTTTTCATCGAACAGCGCTTTCCAGTATTTGAGACCTGCCGTTTTAGCCGGGGGCGTAAAAACCTGGTTCGGCAGTGCAAAAAGCAATTGGCCGTCGGTGAGCGTGATATCTTTTAAATCCAGGTTGTAGGTGATCGATCCGCTGTCGATTAACACGATGAAATAAGAAGACAGCCTTCTCGGTTGCAGCAGCTTTTGCTGAATTTCTGCCGAAGGATAAGGATGGTTGTCGGTGACGACCTTTACTCCCAATTTATCATTCATTGAATTTTCGGATTTACCATTGATGCCTTGCATGTTGTCTCAATACAGCCGGAAGCGCTTTACAATGACCGCTGACAATATTCCGCTAGTATACGCTCTTTCTTTATTCGTTCTTCCGGAACATCTTCCCGCATCAGGCGCACAATGATTCTTCGCCTCTCTTTTTTCTTTCGAAAAACGGCGTCTGGCTTACGGATCACGTACCGGTGATTTTCCTGCGAAGCCGGTAAACGCGTTCACAGGCTGCGGATAAATTCCGTCGCTTTTTGCAGCACGATTGCCCGCGCGTCTTTATGTGGCGTGTGTCCTGTGCCCGGCACCACCAGCTTTTCCGCCTTCCCGCCAACCTGCGACACGATTCCTTCTACCTGCCGCAGCGTGCCGAATTCATCGTTTTCTCCTTGTATGACGAGCACCGGGCACGTAATGGCCGGAAGAAAATGTTCGATGTTCCAATGCCGGAACGCTTCGGTGAACCAGGTTTTCGCCCACGCGGAGAACAGCGCGTCGGTTTTTTCGCCGTGATATTTTTGCAGCCGCTCTCCCAGGTCTGTTGTGCGATAATCCGCTGCGGCGTTGCGGATGCCGTCGAGCGTCAGCTGCTCTACGAAAATGTGCGCGCCTTCCGTGATGACGGCTTTGATCGCTGCCGGGTATTTCGCCGCCGCGATCAGCGCGATGGAGCCACCGTCGCTGTGACCGAACAGGATGGCCGATGCAATGCCGGCTTGTTCCAGCAGATGATGCAGCACGTCCGCTTCTTTTTCCAGGTAATCCGGCTGACGATCGCCCGGCGCAAACGGAGGCGATTCGCCATAACCCTGACGGTCGTACACGAGCACGTTGCAGTGCGTCGCGTGGCCCAGCGCTTCGGGGAAATCGCGCCAGAGCCGGGTACAGCCGAGCGAATCGTGCAGGAAAACCAACGTCGGGCGTTCTTTCGCAAGCATTACGTGTTTCACTTTCAATGCCACGTTATCGACGGAAATTTCCTGCATCATACCGGCGACAAAAGTACGCTCCTGCGGAAAACGTCGTGCAGAAGCATGTGTCCCTTTTGTTATATGGTGTGGAAAAAACGCTACAGCTCATTCCGAAACAGGTGATGGCGGTATTTGCTGCGGAAAAAAAGACGCTTGATTTACTGCTGAGTAACGCATTACGGCCAGGCTGTTTTTGGTCTGCTGCGATTAGGTCTTTTATTTGCTGTGATTTTCAAAAAAACATATCTATGATGAAAACTCTACCCAGGCTGCTTACCGCAGCAGCTGTTTCGCTCACGGCTTTTGCTTTTGCGCAAACGGAAAACGCGGCCCCCAACAAACAACTGGCCCCTGCACATTCGACCGCTTCACCGGCGAACCGTTCGGTGACCTGCGGGCCTGACACGATTGCTTATCCTTACCTGAAGGAGCTCGTTTTCGCAGCGCCGAACGATTCGTTCTTCATCGATGCGATGGTCGGCAGTGTGCGCACGGCTTCTCAGGCGTATCACGTGAGCGATAACGTCAGCATTCTCGGCGTGCAGTTCTGGGGCGCGGCGTATTCCACGTCCACCAACCCGCAGACGCTGCCGGTGAAAGCGTATCTCTATTCGGTGGATAACGCGAACATGCCGGTGGCGATCCTGGATTCCTGCCTCATCTCGGTGACAGAGACCTACGATTTCTACGAAGGGCTGTTCACGCTGCCGCATACGTACAACCAGAATTTCGCCGTGGCTGTGCGCAGCAGCATCAACGACACGCTCGCGGTGGTGACGAACAACGCCGGTAACGTGTGGACGCCGAACTACGGTGAATCGCTGGGCTGGCGCCGTTTCGGTTCCGGTACGTGGAATTCGAACCTTTCGTTCTTCGGCCAGGATCTCGAATACATGATCTTCCCGATCGTCAGCTACAACGTCTCCGCGGGCTTCAACATGCCGAACGATTCAACCTGCCTGAACACGCCGGTTTCTTTCACGAACCTTTCGTCGCCGCTCTACAGCGATTACATGTTCAACCTGCGCGCTTTCGATGAGCACTGGGGATTTGCAACGGCCGACAGCACCTACAGCTGGAACTACGGCGACAACGCGACCTGGACGAATTCACCGACGGGCTCGAATACGTACACGACTTCCGGCACGTACACGGTTTCGCTCGCTGCTGAAATGATCGGTTACTATTCTGTGTGCGACGATACGTTCCAGATGCCGCTCGAAGTGATGCCCGACGTGCTGAGCAACTTCTCGTACGATAACAGCGCTGAGCCGGTGATCGCGTTCACCAACAGCTCGACAGGCGCAGCATCGTACCAGTGGGATTTCGGCGACATGACGACTTCTGCGTCTTCCGACCCGAGCCACACGTACGGTTCCATCGGCACGTACACGGTTACGCTGATCAGCACCGGCTTCTGCGGAGCGGACACGTCGACGCAGGTGATCAACATCACGACGACCGGCATCAACAACGCGAATGCTGTTGCGCAGAATGCGTTCTATGATCAGTCGCAGCAGTCGCTGAACATTACGCTTGCGTCTCCCGCAACACTCGCGATCTACGACGTTGCCGGCAATCTTGTTCGTAGCGAACAGCTCAGCAACACCAGCAACACGATCGGTGTGAGCGAACTTTCTGCCGGCGTGTATTTCGCCAGCCTCCGCACGGAGCAAGGAGTAAGAACCATCCGCTTCGTGAAATAAACGATTGAGCAAACCCATGAAAAAAGCCGTCCCGGTAATTCGAGGACGGCTTTTTTATTTGCTGAAGGATCGTTTATTGACGGATCACCTGTCTTGTCGTAACGCCGTTGGCCGTGCGGATCGTGAGGTGATAAACACCGTTGGCGAGACCGCTGAGATCGAGCGTCGCATTGTCGGTGTTCACGTTGACGGAACGGACAAGTGCGCCGCTGCTTTCGAAGAGCTGGAGCGTTGCCTGCGTGGTTTGCGGAAACGCGATCGTCAGCAGTTCATTCGCCGGGTTCGGGAATACGCTGATCAGTTGCAGCGCCTGTTCGCCCATGCCGACGTCGAGCAGCGTGCATGCGCTCGTATCGGTGCAGCCGCTGCTGGTCACTGCCACTGCGTACGTTCCTGCGGTTGTTGCGGTGAAGCTTTGATTCGTTTCATTGGCAACCGGCGCGTAGTTGTTGCCGCAGTCGAGCCACTGGTACGTTGCAGTTGTTGCATTCGCCGTGAGCGTGAAATTCATTTGCGAAACGGAATTGTCGATCACAGGAACAGTAACGTTGGTCGTGATGATGCTGTCGCAGCCCGTGGTCGTCTGCAGCGCGCTGGTGTACGAATAGTCAGCAGTAACCACCTGCGTTGAGCCATCGGGGAAAACAACCGTCGTTCCGCTGCAGGCCGTGATGGTTTCCGAGAGCGCATAGATCGGCGTCACGTCGACGGTTGTCGTGATGAGGCTGTCGCAGCCGCTGGTCGTTTGCAGGTTGCTCGTGTACACGGTTTGTGACGTGAGGTTGTTCTGGGTAGAGCCGTCGGGGAACGTGTAGCTGTTGCCGTAGCAGATCGCCGCCGATTCGCTGATGTTGTACGTCGGGTTCACGTCGACCGTCGTCGTGATGAGGCTGTCGCAACCGGTAATCGTTTGCAGCATGCTGGTGTAAACCGCCTGCGAAGTGATGTTGCTTTGCGTCGAGCCGTCAGGGAACGTATAGCTGCCGCCGCTGCAGATCACCGCGGATTCGCTGAGCGCGTAGGTGGGATTGACGTTGACGGTCGTCGTGATCGTGCTGTCGCAGCCGTCGACGGTTTGCAGGTTGCTGGTATAAACCGTTTGTGCCGTGATGTTGCTTTGCGAAGAACCGTCGGGGAACGTGTAGCTGCCGCCATTGCAGATGGCTGCCGACTCCGTGATGTTGTACGAAGGATTCACGTTGAGCGTCGTCGTGATCGTGCTGTCGCAGCCGTTGACGGTTTGCAGCGTGCTCACTTGAATCACCTGTGAAGTGATGTTGCTCTGCGTGCTGCCGTCGGGGAACGTGTAGCTGCTGCCCTGGCAAATGGTGGCCGACTGCGTAGTAGTAACTCCTGCTGCAGGATTACCGCTCGATGTGAGCGTGGCGCCGGAAGCCACCCAATTCGACGTGGCGCCGGTGAGCGCGAAATTCGTCAGCGTGCCGTTGAAAGCGTTGCCGGAAATATCGGGCAGCGTGGTGGTGCCGGTGTTGTTGCCGGCAGCCGTGCCCTGGTTGAAATTATAATTCACCGAGAGGTTCGCCTGCACGCCGGTAATGCTGACGTTCATGTTGCTCTGGATTTCGCATTGCGTGCGCGCTTCGTTCCAGACGCGGATCTCGTCGAGCATCCCGTTGAAATACTGTGCGCCGCCCGGTCGCGAGCCCACTACCATCAGGCCGCTGGTGCCGGTGGAAGAGGAACCGCCGTTGGCGCCCGGCTGCAGCACGCCGTTGAAAAATACTTCCGGCGTATTCGTGGCGGCCGTCCATCGTGCTGCGATATGCGTCCACGAGTTCTGCGCGATCGAGGTAGAAGTGGCGATGCTGTACGTCGTGCTGTTCACGATCACGTAGAAATAAATCGTGTTGCCGGTGTTCGTTCCGAGTGACACGAAGTTGCTCGTGCTGGGCTGTGCGAAGAGAATGCGCTGGAAGGCGGAGCCGCGCGGGTTCACCCAGGCTTCGATCGTGAAATCGTTGGACGCAAGGTTGCTGAAGAACGCAGGCACGGTGCTGCTGACGACCATGTCGTCCGTGCCGTCGAAGTCGAGCGCATTGCCGGCGTATTGCGCGCGGGCAACGGAACAGAGGAACAGCAGGAAAACCGGGAGAAGACGTTTGAGGATCATGTTAGTTTTTTTGGCTGAACGAAGATAGAAAAACGAAAAGGCGGAGATTGCTTTTGCGGTTTCATTTAATATTTTAGTTGAATAAACCCTTTGAAATTTTCACTCATCCTTTAATCCCTCTTCCGATGCCTGCAATTACGAAAGAACAAAAGAAAGCGTACGACAATCTGAAGATCCACAAGGACCATCGCGTCATTCTTTGCCTCGACGGCGGCGGCATGCGCGGGATACTCACGTTGCAGCTCCTGAAAAAGATCGAGGAGATTGCAGGCATTCCTTGTCACGAATTTGTCGACATGGTGGCGGGAACGTCGACCGGTGCGATTATTTCAGGATTGATTGCCGCAGGAAAAAATGCGACGGAGATCGAAAGCCTGTA
>CAMLEF010000131.1 GCA_946478675.1 uncultured Flavobacteriales bacterium
AGATTCTGCTGCGCGAAAAGTTTTTTTCATCGACAACAATTCTTCCGCCGAACATTTGCTGTATGATTTTTCCATGCAGCCCGGCGACACGATTACGATCAATTTTGCGTCGCAATTCGGTTATTACGTTTCCGGCGTGTACACCCTCGATTCGATCGGAACACGACAGATCGTTGCAGGAACGCGCGCTGCTTTTCATCTTTCGTGTCACAGCCAGCCCGGCAGTCCGTCGCTCCAATGGATCGAAAGCGTCGGCAATCCCAACGACGTGTTGTATCCGTATTTTATCAATGCAGAAGCGCCATTCAGTCCTTTCCAATCCTGCTCCGGCGCTGAGCACACCCTGAGCCAGTTCATGGTTTGTTTCACGCATGCGCAACAGGTGTTCTTCGACAATTGCGCGTACCAGGTCGTTACCAATTCTTCCTATGGTTACGTGACCGATTCCTGCGATTATTACGTCGTGATCCCGGGAGGAATTTCAGAAACAACGAATGCGGCCGCTCTCCTGCTTTCTCCGAATCCTTCTACCGGAAAAACAATTCTTCGCTTCGCAAACGACATTCCCGGTGATGCGACACTTTCCGTACGTGATCTTTCCGGGAAGACGATCCTTCATGAATTTCCATTAGGGAAAACAGAAAAGGGCAGTAACGAAAAAACAATCGACCTCTCTTTCCTGGCCAATGGTGTTTATGTTGTCGAACTGCAATTGCCGGGACAACAGCTGCACGAAAAGCTGCTGATCGCTCATTGATAATTAACAGAACAATTCATCCAATCCTGACCCATGAAAAAACTTTACGCCACACTTCTTACGCTCACCATTTGCACCACTGTTTTCGCACAGGCTTATGCCCCGATGCTCGATTCGGTGAACGAATGGTGGTATGCAGGACAATTCCTCGGCGTGCGCCTGATCCCGCAAACGCAAAACGCACCCTGCACGTACCCGGTATCTGCACAGGGAAGCGACTTCCGTGAATATACCGGCACTGATACGCTCATCGGGCTCAATCTATACAAGCAGGTTTACCATACGACGTGGAATTGCCTGCTTGGTTTTGTCCGCGAAGACACAGCGGCAAGAAAAGTGTATTTCCTCGACGACACATCCTCCACCGAAAGGCTGCTCTACGATTTTTCGATGCAGCCCGGCGATACGATGACGCTGCAGTTCAATCCCGGCTCTTATAATTCCGGCGTTTATACGCTCGATTCCATTCGCATCGTGAACATCCACGCCGGAACGCGTCGCGCGTTTTACCTGTCGAACCACGCAACCTCCTGGGCACCGAAAATGACCTGGATCGAAAGCGTAGGCTGCCCGACGGAAATGTTCTATCCGTACTTCGATAATTTTTCGATGAGCGCTATTTTTTCTTCCTGCCCGGGAGAGCAGCACACCTTCAGCCAGTTCCTGTCGTGTTTCTATCACGATTCAAAGATCTACGACGATAACTGCGCTTACCAGATGGCGGTAGCGGCTTCCGGCAACGGAGCAACGGTGATCGACTCCTGCGATTATTATTATTTCACCGGCGGCATCCACGATTTGCAGGCAGGCCTTTCATTCGGACTGCAACCGAATCCTGCAATCGGACAAACATTGCTGCAGATCGAAAGCCTGGAATCCCAGGATGCCGAGCTCACGGTTTACGATCTGACGGGGCGGGAAATGCTGAACGGAGAAAAAATACATGTTGTCAAAGGCAGCAATAACATCACGCTCGATGTTTCGGTGCTGCCGCCGGGAAGCTACCTCGTTTCCCTCCGCACAGCGAAAGGTGTTGCCGTCCGGCCTTTAATGGTGGGGAAATAATGTTCCCGAAGCAAAAAGAAAAGCGGGCTGTTTCGGAAGAGGCAGCCCATTTTCTTTATTCACAGTCAATTCTTTACGCCTCCAAAATCATTTTAATGCTGCACTGAAAAACGGGTTTTAAACATTCCGGTTTTCTTCGTAAGTTTGCGCCCCCGTTAATGGGATCAGGCAGCTAAATGCTTGACTACAAACATCTAACAACCTGTTATGAGCGATAAAATCATCTATCTCGTCCCCGCACTCGGTCTGCTCGGGCTGCTGGTTATGATCATTAAGTCGGCCTGGGTCAGCAAGCAGGACGCTGGTTCCGACCGCATGAAAGAAATTGCCGGCTACGTTGCCGAAGGCGCTATGGCCTTCCTCAAAGCCGAGTACAAGATCCTTGCTATTTACGTGGTGCTCGCAGGCGTCGCCCTCGGCGTTCTCTCGCAGCAACCGAAAGTAGCGGAGCATTCGAGCATCCTGATCGTTGTTGCCTTCGTGATCGGTTGCGTATTCAGCGCGCTCGCCGGTTTCTTCGGCATGCGCATCGCAACGAAAGCCAACGTGCGCACCACGCAGGCCGCACGTACCTCGCTGGCGAAAGCGCTCAAAGTCTCCTTCACCGGCGGTACCGTGATGGGCCTCGGCGTTGCGGGTCTCGCCGTTCTCGGCCTGAGCATGCTCTTCATCATCTTCTTCATGTATTTTATGGGCGGCGTTTACGACCAGGCCACCGGCGTAGATAAAATGACGCAGGTCCTCGAAGTGCTCGCAGGTTTCTCCGTCGGCGCCGAGAGCATCGCGCTCTTCGCACGTGTCGGCGGCGGTATCTATACCAAAGCGGCTGACGTTGGCGCTGACCTCGTTGGTAAAGTGGAAGCCGGCATCCCGGAAGACGATCCGCGCAACCCTGCAACCATCGCCGATAACGTAGGTGATAACGTAGGTGACGTTGCCGGTATGGGCGCCGACCTTTTCGGTTCTTATGTAGCCACCGTTCTCGCTTCGATGGTACTCGGCAACTACGTGATCCGTGACGTTCTCGCAAACGGCGGCACCGTAACTTCCATTCCGTTCAACGGCCTCGGCCCGATCTTCCTGCCGCTGCTCATCGCTGCAGTCGGCCTCTTCGCTTCCATCATCTCTTCTTACCTGGTAAAAGTCGGTGACAACGCGAAAGCGGACACGAACACCGTACAGCGCGCGCTGAACATCGGCAACTGGGCGTCGATCATTCTTTCCCTGATCGCTTCTTATTTCCTCATCAAGCTCTGCCTCCCGGAAACGATGAGCATCCACATTTTCGAAAAAGGCGGATTTACGACTTCTTCCACCACCAGCATGAACGTGTTCTGGGCCGTGCTCATCGGCATGTTCGTCGGCGGCGCGATCTCTTTCATTACGGAATTCTACACGGGCCTCGGCAAGAAACCGGTGCTTGGTATCGTTCAGAAATCCGCAACGGGCGCAGCGACCAACATCATCGCAGGTCTCGGAACGGGTATGCTTTCAACGGCACTCCCGGTGATCCTCTTCGCAGGCGCGATCTGGGGTGCTTATGCGCTCGCAGGTTTCTACGGCGTAGGTATCGCAGCTTCTGCCATGATGGCGAACACCGCGATGCAGCTGGCGATCGACGCATTCGGACCGATCGCGGATAACGCAGGTGGTGTTGCTGAAATGAGCGAGCTGCCGGCTGACGTTCGTGAGAAAACCGACGTTCTTGACTCCGTAGGTAACACGACCGCTGCTATCGGCAAAGGTTTCGCGATCGCATCTGCAGCACTCACGGCACTCGCGCTCTTCGCAGCTTATGTAACGTTTACGCACATCAACGGCATCAACATCTTCGACGCGAAAGTGCTCGCAGCGCTTTTCATCGGCGCGATGATCCCGGTTGTATTCTCTGCGCTTGCGATGAACTCCGTCGGTAAAGCGGCTATGGACATGGTGAACGAAGTACGTCGCCAGTTCCGCGAGATCCCGGGCATCATGGAAGGCAAAGCAAAACCGGAATACGGCAAATGCGTTGAGATCTCCACGAAAGCTGCGCTGCGCCAGATGCTGCTCCCCGGCATCATTACCATCGTAACGCCGATCATCATCGGTCTCGTAATGGGTGCTGAACCGCTCGGCGCTTACATGGCAGGTGTTACCGTGAGCGGCGTGCTCTGGGCGATCTTCCAGAACAACGCAGGCGGCGCATGGGACAACGCCAAAAAATCATTCGAGAAAGGCGTTGAGATCGAAGTCAACGGCAAGAAAGAAATCTTCTACAAGAAATCCGATCCGCACAAAGCAGCGGTTGTCGGTGACACCGTAGGCGATCCGTTCAAAGACACGTCCGGTCCTTCGATGAACATCCTCATCAAGCTTTCCTGCCTCGTCGGCCTTACGCTGGCTCCGCTGCTGGGAAGCGGTGAAAAAGCCAACAACGAAATGGCAGGCATGTGCGACGGCAAACAGAGCTGCTGCACAATGGAGATGAACCCGAAATGTGACATGGAAAAATGCATGCACATGTCGAAAGAAGAGTGCGCGCGTTACTGCGATTCAGTAGGCTGCACGGCTGAGCAGAAAGAAATGTGCATGGCGCATGCCGGCGGTTCCTGCTGCAAAGATTCCACGATGTGCAAAGAGCACGGCGGTTCGTCCTGCATGCCCGGTTGCGACCACGGCTGCAAAACGAAAGAAGAATGCCAGAAGAATTGCGGCGACAAGTGCGCTGCGCATCACGAGTAATTGAATAAAGGAAACAGACCCAAAGCCCGGATGAACGTCCGGGCTTTTTTATTTCTGCGCGTTGATCACTAACTTGTAAGAATGCACCGCGTCGCTTTTCTATTCCTGCTATTGCTGTTTTCTTCCTGCGAAGAGCAAAAAGATCCGCCGGCTGAAAAACCGTATTCGCAGAAAAAAGAAAAGCCGGAAGATCAGCCGCTGCTGCAATACAAGATCATCAGCGAACGGAAGCCGATCACGCTTACCGACGATTCCCTGAAACGTGAAGTCGACCGTTGGCTGGCGGCTTCGCATGAGTTCAGCATCGACTCACTCACGGATTTCCTGCTCGATGTGTCGGAAGAAAAGCTCACGTTCACGTTCGACAAATGCACTTCCGATCCGAATAAGCTGCTGAAGCATCCGAAAGCCAATTGTGTCGGTTATGCGGCGTTCTTCAATTCACTGATGAATTACGCGCTGAAGAAAAAGAAGCTCACCCATAAATTCAGCTGCAGGCATTACGTCGGTAAAATTTATTTCGACGGGAATAACGTGAACACCTGGTTCAACGATCCGTTTTTCAGAGACCACGATTTCGCCGTGATCCATGATTTAAAAACAGGGGAAGATATTGCCGTGGATCCGAGTTTGTTCGATTATCTCGGTGTGAGGAGAGTGCAGCTCAGGAAATAACCGGAATTGCGTAAATTGAAATAGCATAACCTCCTCATGAGCCGCAGTGTCTTGTTTTATATTATCGGGCTGGTGATCTTCCAGCTATCGACCTGCGAGGAAAAACCTTTCACGCACAAGCTGGTGATCTCCGGTGAAAATATTGACCGTTGGCTTATTGAGGAAATTAATTTACCGCGGGATAAAAATGGACATGAGCCGGAAGAACAAATAGATTCGGTCCGGCAAATTGCTTATGCCGTATACGACAGCATGCCGCAGGGTGATTACCTGATTACCATACAGTCGATTTTCGATGATATAAAAACGATCGGATTCCATCTGGATAAGGATACGACGATCAGCCTTCACGATTTGCCCGGTTATGATGTCGTGGATTCGATTCCGATCAGCCAATTGCTCCGAAGCGACACCATTGTCATTTCCCATACGGTGAGAGGTTGCTTTGTGTGGACCCATGATGTGCATTACCTGGTGCGGCACGGGAATGCTTTTACATCCTCGGCAACACTTTCGCCCGAAAATGACCTCGGTAAAAAGATACCCACATCGCAAGTCATCGCAACAATTACAAAGCTTCAGCAGGAATTACAAACCGGCGTTGATTACAGTACTACACGAAGCGCGTTTTATATAAAAACCGGTAATACCGTTTACCGCTGTGATTTTATGGATGAAGAACAACGTGGAAAATTCGAGAGTATTATGGAAACGTTCTGAACAAAAAAAGCGCCCCGTTTTTCGAAGCGCTTTTCAATCTGAAAGAAGTTATATCCTAAAACAACCCGTTAATCTCAGCGTTGATCTTGTTCATGATATCGCCGAGATGTTCCGGATTCTCGTGGAATTTATTTTCATCCACGTCAACGATCAGCAGCTTGCCGGATTCGTAAGTGGAGATCCACGCTTCATAACGTTCGTTGAGGCGCTTGAGGTAATCGATGCGGATCGCGTTTTCGTAATCACGGCCGCGCTTCTGGATGTTCGACACGAGAGTCGGCACGGATGCGCGCAGGTAAATGATCAAATCCGGCGGCGCGATGAGCGACTCCATCAGCTTGAACAGCGAGAAATAGTTTTCGAAATCGCGCGTCGTCATCAGTCCCATCGCGTGGAGGTTCGGCGCGAAGATGTGCGCGTCCTCGTAAATTGTGCGGTCCTGGATCACGTTGCGGCCGGACGTGCGGATGTCCTGCACCTGCGCGAAACGGCTATTGAGAAAGTAGATCTGCAGGTTGAACGACCAACGTTGCATGTCCTCGTAAAAATCGCTGAGATAGGGGTTCTCGTCAGCGTCTTCGTAATGAGCCTGCCAACCGTATTGTTTGGAAAGCAGCGTGGTCAGGGTCGTTTTCCCGGAACCGATATTTCCGGCAATGGCGATATGCATACGTGTGTGTTAGCGAGAAAAACTACTCTTGTGTGTGTTGCGCTAAAGTAGATAAAAAAGGTGCAGGATACAATATGCCGATGTGCCGATATGCTAATGTGCTGATGCCCGCGAAAATGCCGCGCACATTGAAAAATGATCATTGAAAATTGAACTATTCTACAGGAGAAAAGTTTCGCAGAAAGAATTTTTCAATACTGAATTTTCAATGCGGGAAGGAAGGTGCGCATTGGCATATTGGCACATCAGCATATCGGCAAATTCATTATCACGTCATGATCTGATCCTCTCCCGCCAGCTTCGTGTCGATCGAATCGCGGAGGCCGTTGCCGAGGAACATGAAAGCGAGCACCATGAGCATGATCGCCAGGCCGGGAATGACGGCGAGATACGCGTCGCCGGTGAGAATGTAACCTTTGTATTCGTTGATCATCATGCCCCACGACGGCGCAGGACGATCGACGCCGATGCCGAGATAGCTCAGGCCGGCTTCGATGAGAATAGCAGAAGCAAAGTTGTTCGCGGAAATCACGATCACGGGGCCGATGACGTTCGGCAGCACGTGGCGAACGATGATGCGCGAGTTGCGGAAACCAAGCGCGCGTCCAGCTTCCACGAATTCTTTTTCGCGAATGCTGAGAATTTGTCCGCGCACCACACGCGCCGTTTCCACCCACATCGTCAAACCGACAGCGACGAAAATCGGGAAGATGCCGCGACCGAGCACGAGCGCAATCGCAATCACCATCAGCAGTGTCGGGATCGACCAAACCACGTTGATGAACCACATGATGAGATCATCCACCCACCCGCGGAAAAAGCCGGAAAGCGCGCCCATGAAAATGCCGATCACAACGGAGATGAGCACCGAGACCAATCCCACGAAAAGTGAAATGCGCGTGCCGATCATCAGCCTGCTCAGCAGGTCGCGGCCGAAGTTGTCGGTGCCGAGCACGTAACGCTGTTCGATGATATTCGCTTCGACCTCCTTCCGCAGCTCGGCAACCGTCTTGTGCATTTTATGCGTGTCGCCGTACACGTAAAAATCAGCTGTGCCGTGAATGGAATCGTCGACGATCTTGAAAGCAGGATTAATCGCGTAGATCGCATCGGCAAGACTGTAGTGCCAGGTAACGGACGACATCGTGTCGCGTTTGCTTTCTTTCGTGTCGTGGTATTCTTCCCAGACGATGTTGTTGCCTTCGAACCAATAGCGGGAAAACGCGTGGTATTCGTATTCGTTCTTTTTGCCGAACAGCATTTTCGAAAATACGTTGGAATGATCTTCTTCCACGTTTTTCCTCAGGCGGATGAGCTTGCATTTAAAACCGGGACGCTGGATGCCGATCTCTTCGACGTGACGGTCGGCGTCGGGACTATCATCGGGAGTGATGAGATAACCGAGCACCGAAATTACAATCGACAGGCCGATGATGATCATGCCGGTCACGGCGAGCTTGTCGCGGCGCAGGCGTTGCCAGGCGAATGCAGCTAACGAATACGAACGCTCCTGTGCGTTATTCTCCATAGTGCCGACGGGGTTCACTTTTTCCACAACCTGTCTTTCCAGAAAATAGTACCGGAGAACGCCTTCAACGACGACGCTACCGCAAGCAGCGGATAGATCAGTTCACCAGGCAGCACCAGCAACAGCAGGAGGGGTTCGCGGAAAAAAAGAACGGCTAAAGATAGCAACAAAAGGTCAACCGCCGCTTTCCCGAAAAGTGCTGCGCCGAAGAGAAAAAATCCATCGTTACAGCAGAGTGAAAACACGAAGCCCAGCGGCACCAGCGCATTCGCCAGCAGCACGATCAGCCCGTACATTCCGGCAGCGCTTCCGCCGTACGCGCCCGATTTGGAAAGCCACCGCGCCCGTTGCCGCAACGCTTCTCCCAACGATGCAGCGGCATTCGTTTCTACTATAGCTGCAGGCTCAGTGAGAAAAACGATGCTGCGCGGATTTTCTTTTTTCGCTTTTTCCAGCAGCAGCATATCGTCGCCGGAAACGTACGGATCATTGGCATATCCGCCATGGCGCAGGAAAAATGTTTTGCGGTACGCGAGATTGGCGCCGCTGCAGAGCATGGGAAAACCGAGCTTCGCCGCACCGCCTGCCAGCAATTGCATCGACAGCTGCTCGATCTGCAGGAAGTGACGGAGAAATTTCCGGCTGCGTTTGTATTTCACGGGACCACACACGAGCTGGATATTTTCATTCGCGAAAGCAGCAGCGATCGTTTCCAACCACGTCGCCGGTATTACGCAGTCAGCATCTGTTGTCGCGATGATCGTTCCTTTCGCTTGCTGAATGCCTGCACTGAGCGCGGCTTTTTTTCCTTGCGAACCGTCTTCGTTCGTCAGCACGCGAAAATTAGTTCTGTCGTTTACGAAACCACGCGCGAGCTGCAATGTTTTATCCGTTGAATGATCATCGATCACGATCACTTCAAAATGCGTTGCGGGATAGCGCTGCCGTGAAAGCGATTCAAGACAATCCTTCAATGAAGCTTCTTCATTTCTCGCCGGAACAAGAATGGTGATGAAAGATTTTTCCGTTGTTGCTTTTTCTTTTTTCGCGAAGAAGAAAGCCATCGCAGGCACGAGCAATGCAACTGCATACACGAGAAGAATCCCGCCGGTGACCAGCAACGCCATGCTCATTCGGCAGAAGAGTTTCGGAAAAATTTCAAACGGAAAACGAAAACGCTTCCGAGCAATGAAGGCGTTGCCACATTGATCAGCCAAAGCAGGATCGCCACGTAAACAGCTTCATCCGACACGAGCGGCATCGCGGAAAAAACAATTCCCGCCACGCTTCCGCGCACGAGCACTTCCGTCAATGAAAACGTCGGCAGCACCGTTACCAGCAAATAACAAACGCTCACACACGCCGTCGCCATTTTCCAGTTCAACGCCGGCGCCACCAGCGAAAGCAGCAATACAAATTGCAGCACGTACACCGCATACCGAAGCGCCGACAATCCCAGCGTTTGTAAAAAAACACGCATCGGAACGCGCGGAATGCGAATGTTGCGCTGACGAATGAAAGCGAGAAAAAATGCGATCGCCCCGAACACCAGCGGCGGCAACAGCCAGAGATACATGCGTTCGTATTTCGAAAAATGCCAGGATAATTCATCGACGGGAACGTACAGCAGCAATCCCCACAATCCGGCGAGAATGGTAACCGTCACCTGGCAGAATCCCGCGACAAACGTAAGCAGCAACAGCTCGACGCGGTCACGGTCTTTCAGCATAAAAATCCTTCCCGCGAATTCACCGACACGATTCGGCGTTGCAGTTCCTGTCGTCACGCCGGCGAGCACGCCTTTCACCGCTTCAGAAAAAGAAAGCTTCTCCCCGCTTCTGCTCACCAGCAATTTCCATTTCAGCGATTCGATCATCCAGTTTACCGGCATCAACAGCAGCACCAGCAAAAAACGGAACGGGCTGGCGTAAAACGAAGCGGCGATGTGTGCGAGAATGCCGGCAGCGTTGGGCTGTACAGCGAGGCGACGAACGATGTAAACGGACGCGAGCAAAACAATTGCTACCTTTAATGCAGTGCTGATCCAGCGCGTGTAGCCCGTTTTTTTCATCGATTCCCGTAAATGTAACAAAAGCCCGTGCAGCCGAACCCGACCGTTTCGCGTAAGGAGAAAGACAAGATCGTACTGGGCGTCGACCCCGGCACGAACCTCATGGGCTTCGGCGTGATCCACGTGCGCAATACGAAAATGACGTTGATCACGCTCGACGTCATTCGCCTCGACAAGATCGACGACGCAGCCTTGAAGCTGAAAACGATTTTCGAACGCACGGTGGAGCTGGTGGAAAAACATCTCCCCGACGAGTTCGCGATCGAAGCGCCGTTCTTCGGCAAAAACGTGCAGTCGATGCTCAAGCTCGGGCGTGCGCAGGGAGTCGCCATCGCCGCCGCGCTCAGTCGCAACGTTCCCATTTTCGAATACAGCCCGAAGAAGATCAAGATGTCGATCACCGGCAACGGCAACGCTTCGAAAGAGCAGGTGGCCGCGATGCTGCAGCAGTTGCTTTCCTTCCGTGAAATGCCGCGCTACCTCGACGCTACCGACGGACTGGCCGCTGCGGTGTGCCATCACTTCCAGCTGGGCGGATCTGCGAATGAAGGAAGGATCGTGAAGAAGTAGGGGTTTGAATTGGAAAGGAAGATTCCAATGTCTTCAAAACCCCAAAGGTTTTTAAAACCCCAAAGGTTTTAAGACCCCAAAGGTCTTCAATATCCCAAAGGTTTTAAACACCAAAGATCTTCAAGATCCCAAAGGTTTTAAGACCCCAAAGGTTTTAAGACCCCAAAGGTCTTTAAGAAGCAAATTCCCCCGCAAACAAAAAAACAAACCCCGGAAATCTTTCGACGGCCGGGGCGATTGCGTTTTTCCTGGAAAATTTATCCCTG
>CAMLEF010000132.1 GCA_946478675.1 uncultured Flavobacteriales bacterium
CCTCCATGGGCGCCAGCAATAATGGAAATTCCGGTAATTCTATGGGACCGATCTTCGGCACGATCTGTTGTTTAAGGTTTAAAGTTCAAGGTTCAATGTTGGGTCAAAGGATAATTGCACTAAAAAACCAACCTGGAACTTTGAACCCGGAACATTGAACTAACTTCGCCGCAAAGTTAACCAAAAGCCGCCGTAGTCTTGGAAGAGAACGACCAACAGCCCCCGCGATTATTGCCTGTTTTCGGGCCGGGGATGCAGATCTGGATGCTGATTGCCCTTTTCCTGGGATGCATGGGCATCTTTACGGTCATTTCCGGCGCATCGAGTCTTTCGTGGCTGCGGGCGGATAACACCAGTGGTATCCCGGTCGATTACGCGCGATGGGCGCAGGCAATCTATACCCTATTGCTTTTCGGTTTACCGGCGATTATTTACGCGAACGTTTTCCCGATGGAACGTTTTCGCTGGTTTCGTCTTTACGTACCTGTTAAACCAGCGGCGTTGGTATTCGCCATTCTCAGTCTCGTGCTCTTCACACCGGTGGTCGGCTGGATCGCTTCTTTGCTCCAGGAAATGATCACAGACCAGGGGTATAAAGACTACGTGAAGGAATCGAATGCGAATGAGAACTGGGTGATGAGCATGCCTTCCATGCGCGACCTGCTGCTGTTGCTGTTCAGCAGTGCGTTCATCCCGGCTGTATGCGAAGAATTGTTTTTCCGCGGTTGTTTGCAGCAGGTTTTCGGGCAATTTTTCGGGCAATTTCCGCAGGCGGGCATCTGGGCTACTGCAGTAATTTTCGCATTAGTGCACATCGATCCGGCGGCGATGGTGCCGATCTTTTTTGCCGGGCTGATCCTGGGATATGCATTCTACTGGACGGGTTCGCTGCGCACGACGATCCTGATGCATTTTGCGTTCAATTCCGTTTCGATTGTGCTGACGTATATCGATCAGCATTCCGCAGCGGCTGCAGCCTGGGATTTTCCGGGTTGGCTGGTCGGAGTTTGCGCGGCGTTGACGTTCGTCTGCTTTGGATTGCTGAAACGGTTTTCGCCGGAACCGCTGGGGTAAAAATAAACCACGGAGACACGGAGACACAGAGTTTGCAGTTCTCCGTGCCCCCGTGTCTCCGTGGTTTTAAATGCCTCCCCCTCAAATTGTTAATATTCCCCTGAAAAAAACAAGCCCCCGGGACGGGTTCGTTTATCTATTTTTGAACCGTTGACTATGGAAAACGCGATCAACGTTGCGCATTATATCAGCGAGCTGCTGTTCCGTCACGACTGTGTGGTCGTTCCGGGATTCGGCGGTTTTGTCTGCACCTATGCCCCCGCGCGTATCCATCCCGCACAGCATACGTTCACGCCTCCCGGCAAGCAGATCGTTTTCAACAAGCACCTGCAGCAGAACGACGGCCTTCTCGCACAAACGATCGCCAGCGAAATTTCCTGTTCGTTCGATGAAGCGATGACAGGCATTGCAGCTTTTGCGGAATCCGTCACGGCACAGCTGAAATCCGGCAAGCGCGTGGAGCTGCACAACATCGGCACGCTTTCGCTCGATCCGGAAGGCAACACCAGCTTCGAAGCGTATCCCGAGATCAATTACCTCGTTGATTCGTTCGGGCTCGGAAGCTTCCAGTCGCTGCCTATCCTGCGCGAAAAGCCGGTGGTGGAAAAGCGCAAGCCGGTGGAAAAAGTCGACCGCCCTGTCGAAGAGAAACGTCCCGAAACGCCCGTCGAAGCGATTCCTGTGCGCCCGCGCTCGCGCCGCCTGCTGGTGACTTCGGCGATCGTCGTTCCGATCCTGGCGGCTGCGTTCTGGTTCACTTCGCAGAATACGAATGCGATGGCGGGCTTCGGAATCTTCACCAAAAAGGAAGCGTCGCTTTACCAGCATAAAGATTTTTTCCAGCCCGGCCCGAAAGAGAAGCTGCATCCCGGCATCCAGGCCGATTCCAATGGTATTGCAAAGATCACGCTGGCCGATAACGCGCCGCCGATCATCGTCGATATCCACAAAGTCGCGCCTGATACGACGAACGTCGCGCAAGCGCAGGGACTGCATCACGGGTTGCCGGTCGTGAATACGAAAGCCACCGGCATGTACCACATCATCGGCGGCTGCTTCGGTGTTCCTGAAAACGCAGAAAAATTTGCGGAGCAGCTGAAAGCAAAAGGCTACCAACCGGTTTCCCTCGACCAGGTCCGCAGCAAGCTCACGCACATCGCCATCGCTTCTTTCAATTCCAAAGAAGAAGCCGAACAATTCCTCCAGACCATCCGCGTCGACATCCCGAATGCGTGGATTCTCAGAAAATAATTTGCTAATGTGTTAATGGGACAATGTGCTAATTCCCGCGAAATGCCGGCGCACATTGAAAATTCAAAGATTCAACATTCAACTATTCTTTAGCAGGAGCGTAATTTCTCCCAAAGAATATTTCAATGTTCAATCTTCAATGCGGGCAGCCTGTGCGCATTAGCACATTAACCCATTAGCAAATTAGCACATTACTACCCCGCCTTCTTCACCCAATCTTCCACGCGCTGCAGCAGCCGTTCGATGCGGATCGGTTTGGGAATGTAGCCGTCGGCTTCGAGCTGTTGACCGAGCTCACGCACGTAGGATTCGCTGAGCGCCGAAAGGAAAAGAATGCGCGTGTCGGCGAAGAGCGGGTTGTGGCGCAGGCGGCGACAGGTTTCGTAGCCGTTCATCACGGGCATGAGAATGTCGAGGATGATCAGGTGCGGACGTTCGCGCAGCGCGGTTTCGTAACCGGTTTTTCCATCGGGCGCCGTGAAAACGGTGTAGCCTTTCCGGACGAGGTTATAGCTGATGAATTCGCGGATGTCCGGCTCGTCGTCGATGATCAGGATGCGGTGTGGTAGTTCCATTGGAGAAACAGATGGGCAAACGTAGCTCCGCGTTATTGGTTAACTATTACCGGAATGTTACGCTTTCCCCGCAGGTCGGTCGGCGGTCTTCAGTCGGCAGTTTGCAAAGGTGCTCAACTGCCAACTGCATCTCCGGTTCCCGGTAAAATGTAACTTTCCTGCCGGCCCTGAGTTATTCTCCCATGAAACATCGCCTCTTCCTTTTCCTGTTGCTGCTTCCTGCGTTGCTCCCGGCGCAAACAGGCGTCTTCTGGTACGACGACACGACCAGCACACTTCCGAACAATCGCATCATCGCCATCCGCGAAGCTTCCGACGGTATTTATCTTCTCGGGAAAGCAGCCGATCGCGCTTATGGAAATGTGCATCCGTACTGGGCGGTTTGTGAGAAGAACGGAAAGCTGCGCACACAGAAAACGATTGCTTCGGAGAACGATGTTTATGAAGTGAACAATTTTGTCGTCTGCGAAGAAAATAAGATCCGCATCTGGGGAACGGAAACGGTGAACGGCCGGCAAACGCTGCTGGTGAATACGATCGACAAAGCGGGAAATCTTCCGGGCTCCGACGCGGTGCTCACGAATACGAACACGCTTTGCGGCGACGTGCTGCAGCTCGATAATGAGAATGCGGTTTTCGCGAAGACAGTGCAGAGCAGCTCGACGGGAAAGTTTCACATCTCGTTATACAAATACAATTTGCAAACCGATGCACAGCTCTGGTACAAAAAGCTCGATGCGGAAGAGAACGAAGAAGCGTCGAAGCTGTTTGTGATGAAAGACGGTTCGCTCGTGCTGCTGGCGAAAGTGTACGACGATCAGCTGACGACTTTTCACACGGTGATCTACCGGCTCACGGCCGATGGCGAGCGCCTATGGCGAAGAACGGTTAAAGCGTACGAAAACTTTTTTTCGCAGGGAATTGCAGAAGGAAAAAACAAAAGCCTGCTGTACACCTGCAGCTTCAATGCGGAACGGGAAATGACCGGCACTACGAAACTCGTGACGATCGATTCTTCCGGCGAGATCGTTTCTACGAAAGAATTCACCGATATCCGCGCCAACGGCATCCTGCAGCTGCGCAATGGAAATTACCTGCTCTACGGCTCGCATTACCAGCAGCACGGCAATTACATCATCACGAAAGCGTGTTACCAGCTGCTCGATGCAAAGCTCACGAAGATCAAATCCGACGAGCTCGGCATGATGGATGCGCCGGATGCGAATTTGCCCTCACTCGCCATGACCGCATGGCCCACCGCTTCCGATTTTCTCACCGCCATCCAGCTTTCCGACGGACGCATCGCCTGCGCAGGACGCGTCTATCTCCCCGACGAAAAAAATCCGGATAAGATCCTGCTCTCGGAAAGAAGCAATAAAGCGCTGCTCGTGCTGATGAAGGAGAATGGAGAATTCCGTTAAAATGCGGTTAGCCGGTTGTCGGTTGTCAGTCCTTTTCAACGAAACGACCGACAACCGACAACTGTTTTACCGTTTTACTGTTCAGCGGGCGGCTCTGTGGGAGGAGCAGGCGGTTCTTCGTTCTTCTCGCGGTTCTTTTTGTAGATGACGGTTGCGGCGAAGATGCTGGCGGCAAGCAATACGAAGCCGAGCGTTGCCCAGATCCATCCGGAATTCTTTTTCGGAATCACGAGGAAAATGATCGCGAAAAGGCAGAGCGTTGCAATTTCATTCCAGAGACGAAGACGGAAAGAGGTCCACGGGAATTCGTCCTGCTGCTGTTTGCGCATCAGTACGTGCGTCTGCACATGGTACAGCGACAGCGCGCACACGAACACGATCTTCAGGATAAACCAGGGCTGGAGAATGAGATTTCCACTGCTCATGTCAATCTCTGAGTGGTCGTAAACATCAATTTGGTTTTCCACGAGCATCCACAATCCGAAGATCCATGTGAGGATCATGGCCGGCCAGGCGATCGCTTTCCACAACCGGCGCTGCATGATCTTGAGCTGCTCGCTGAGAATGGAGCGGTCCGGTTCCGGTTTCGCCTGCGCTTCCACGTGATAGATCAGCAGTCGCGGCATATAGAACAGCGCCGCAAACCACGCCACCATAAAAATGACGTGCAGGGCTTTGATGTAGACGTAATTCTCCATGCCGCTAAGTTAGTCAGGAGTTTGGAGTTCGGAGTAGTTCGGAGTCTGGAGTCAGGAGTTCGGAGTAGTTAGCAGTTCGGAGTAGTTAGTCGTCTGGCGTTCGGAGAAGCGTCCATAGCAGGAATACTCCGAACTCCAGGCTCCCGGCTCCTAACTCTCTAAAAATGCTACCTTTGCCCCCAAATGGATTCTACACGTCAGCAGAAATTTGCCCGGTTGGTGCAGAAAGAGATGGCCGAAATTTTCCGGGCGGATACGCGCGGGTTTTTCGGACCGGTGATGATCACGGTGACGCAGGTGCGCGTGAGTCCTGACCTTGGCGTGGCGAAATTGTACGTCAGCCTTTTCCCGGTAAAAGACAAAGAGGCGTTGCTCGAAAAGATCAAGAAGCATACCCCGGAGCTCCGTCGTATGCTCGGCGCGAAGATCCGCCACCAGGCCCGTGTCATTCCCGAACTCATCTTCTACATCGACGATTCGCTCGATTATGCGGAGCGCATCGAAGAACTGCTCAAGAAATAACGGCCCCGAACTTCCCAACCTGCAATGCAATACGATCCTATTAAACGCAGCCTCGGCAACGTTTTCAACAAATCTCCGTTCCTGCGAAAAGTATTTTACGGCCTTCTCGACCTGCTGCTGCTCCGCGCGTGGCACGTACACCGCGAGCTCCGCAAATGGAAAAAAGGAAAAGGCGATAATATCAATATCCTCGACGCAGGCTCCGGTTACGGACAGCATTCGTATTACCTCGCCGGGAAAAATAAAAACTGGCGCGTGCTCGCCGTCGACGTAAAAGACGAGCAGGTGGCCGACTGCAACCAGTTCTTCCAGCGCGTCGGTCGCACCAACGTGAAGTTCGAAGTCGCCGATCTCACCAAATTCCGCCACGACAACACGTACGATCTCGCGATCTCCGTCGACGTGATGGAACATATTCTCGAGGACGAGCTGGTGTTCCAGAACATCTGCACTTCGCTCAAACCCGGCGGCATGCTGCTCATCTCGACGCCTTCCGACCAGGGCGGCTCCGACGTTCACGAAGACGGCGAAGGTTCCTTCATCGACGAGCACGTGCGCGACGGCTACAACATCAACGACATCCAGGAAAAGCTCAAGCGCGCCGGCTTTTCGAAAACCGAAGCGCTCTATTCCTACGGCACGCCCGGCAAAATTTCGTGGCGCCTGTCGATGAAGTGGCCCATCCAGCTGCTCGGCGTTTCGAAAGTGTTTTTCATCATCATCCCGTTCTATTTCCTCGTCACGTACCCGTTCGCTTACCTGCTGAACTGGGTCGATACGCTCACTACGCACAAGACCGGCACCGGCCTCATCGTGAAAGCGTGGAAATAATTTGCTAATGTGCTAATTTGGCAATGTGCTAATGCGCACCGGCTTCACACATTGAAGATTGAACATTGAAATATTCTTTGGAAGAAATTATTTTCCATCTAAAGAATATTTCAATGTTGAATCTTTAAATTTTGAATGTGTGCGGGCATTAGCAGATTAGCACATTGGCAAATTAGCACATTGATCGCACTGTGAACCTTCCCTTCTTCATCGCACGCCGCTACCTGTTCTCGCGAAAGTCGCACAACGCGATCAATATCGTGACGGGCATTTCCGTGGCTTGCGTGGCGGTGGTGACGGCAGCGCTGATCATTATTCTTTCGGCGATGAACGGTCTTTCGGATCTCGTCGAATCGCTGTACAATACGTTTCATGCGGATGTGCGCATTACGCCGGCGAAAGGAAAAGTGTTCATGCTGAAACCCGACGAGGTGGCGGCGCTGAAACAAATTCCCGGCGTGGCCTGGTACACGGAGATCGTCGATGAGAATGTGCTCGTGGAGAACGACGACCGCCAGCTGATCGTCACCATGCGCGGCGTTTCCGATGATTACGCGAAGCTCACGCAGTTCGATACGACGGTGCGGCAGGGCGAGTACGATCTGCATCCGCACGGACAAACCGGCGCCATCGCAGGACAGGAGATCGGCGGTCGCTTGAACCTCGGCGAGATGTCGCCCATCAGCCTGTACGTTCCGAAACGCGATCGCAGCCTCTCGCTCGACTTCAACAACCTCGACGAAGAACCGTTCAACAAAGACATGGCGTACGTCACCGGGCTGTATTCCGTGAGCAGCGATTTCGACGGGAAATACATCCTGCTGCCGATCGACCAGGTGCGCAAGCTGATGGACTACACGACGGAGATGACTTCCGCGGAAATCGGTTTGCAGAAAGGCGCCGATGCGAATGCGGTAGTGAGCGCCGTCAAAGCGAAACTCGGAAAAGACTTCGTCGTGCAAACGCGTTACCAGCAAAACGAATTGCTCTTCAGTACGCTCGAGTCCGAGAAAATGTGGACGTTCATCATCCTGCTGTTCGTATTGCTGATCGCCACGTTCAATACGATCGGGTCGCTCACGCTGCTCATCATCGAGAAGAAAAAAGACATCGGCGTGCTCTGGAGCATGGGCGCGGATATGCGCGTGATCCGTCGTGTGTTCTTCACCGAAGGATTACTCATTTCGTTTGCCGGAACAATTATAGGAACGGTGCTCGGCGTCGGCATTTGCTACATCCAGGAAAAATTCGGCGTCATCGGTTTCAGCGAAGGCTTCGTGGTCGATACGTATCCCGTCGCCATGCACACGTCGGATTTAGTGCTCATCGTCGGCGCAGTGACTGCGATCGGTTTGGTTGCTGCGTGGTATCCCGTCAGTGTTTACACGCGCCGCTACCAGTCGGTAAAATTCAGCGGCTGACGGCTGCTGCAGCGGTGTTGATCTGCTGAAATTCCTCTTCCATCTTCGCAATTACAGCACAGGTCGGAGTTAATCCTGCGGTAACGTTAGCCCAATATCGCGCGAATAGTTTTGCATCGACTTACGATGATGTTTTTGTCTTTTATGAATTTTTTTGGTGATATCGCGCTGAAACGAAAACGGCGCATACGGGCGTTGATCAATGAATCTGTGAGTGCGGTGACGAACCGCTACCGGCAGGATAATTTGTTGCTCGTCAAACAATACATGAGCGAGCAGACGCGGCATTACGAAGTGGAAGAAAGCATTCGCTACGCAGGATGTTTGCAAACCGCGTTGTTCCCTTCCGAAAAAGAATTGCGTGAGCTCGCCGGCGACGCGTTCATCTTCTCCATGCCGCGCGACGTGCTCAGCGGTGATTTCGCCTGGTACACGCGCAGCGGAAATAAAATGGTGCTCGCGGTCGCCGACTGCACGGGCCACGGCATTCCCGGCGCGCTGATGTCGGTGCTCGGGCTGAGCCTGCTCAACCAGGTGGTGCTCGAAGAACGCACGTACGAGCCTTCGCACATCCTGCGCCGCATCGACAAAAAAATGCGTTCCGCTTTCCAGCACGCAGAAGGCATGTCGCGCTATTCGTACGACGGCATGGACATCGCGCTCTGCACGATCGACCTCGGTAAAAAACAGATCAGCTTTTCCGGTGCGATGCGTCCGTGCTGGCTCATGCGCAACGGCGCGCTCACGGAGATCAACGGCTCGCGTTATCCCATCGGCGGCCTGCGCCTCGAAGAGCAGCGCAGCTATGAATCGCTGGAGCTGACGTTTGAAGAAGGCGATTTTCTTTATCTCTTCACTGACGGCTACACCGATCAGTTCGGCGGAACGGAAGATCGCAAGATGACACGTGCCCGTTTACGCGAGCTGGTGCAGGAAATTCATCCGTTACCGGCGAAACAGCAGAAGGAACAATTGCAGGAATTTTTTCTGCTCTGGAAAGGAAGACACGAGCAGACGGACGACGCAACGATGATCGGGCTGCGGTTGTGAAATAAAATCGCCGCAGAGGCTCTGCGTTCTCCGCGCCTCTGCGGCGAAATGCAAAGCTCAGAACCTGTCGTAACCCATCGGCGCGAAGTAACGGATGAACATCAGGAGCTCGATGGCGAACATGATCCACACGAGGATCTTTGCGTTCTTGTGCGAGAGCCGCACACCGATCACGCCGAGCGCAATGATGTAACCGCCGAGCAGCACGTTGCGCACCATGCCGTAAATACTGTACATGCCGAACATGCTGATGAGCCACACCAGGAAAATGGAACCGTAACGGATCGCCATCAGGAGGAGCAGGAAATTAATCGTGCGCTGGTCGTCCGATTTGGTATTCGTGTTGAAGAACGGATTCGGCGGAGGCGGAAACGGGTTGTTGTACTGCGGCGTTCCGAATGGATTTGGCTGCCCGTACGATTGATTCGGCGCACCGTATTGATTCGCGTTTGGATTTTGATTCGGGATCGTAAACGGATTCGGCGGCGTTTGCTGAAACGGATTCGACTGGAGATCCGCTCCGCACGTCAGGCAGAAGCGATCACCGGGATTGACATTGCTGTTGCAGCGGGGACAGGTGGGCATGAGTGAAAGGTTGTAGTGCAGGTGAATGTTGTATTGCCAGGGTCGGATAGTTGTCGGTTGTCGGTCATGGGATTTACGGATGACCGACGACCGACGACTGACAACCGACCAACCGTTTATTCCCTGATGATTTTTTTCGTGAAGAGGATTTCTCCTTCGCGCGTTTCGGCTTTTAAAAGATACGTTCCTCCTGCAAGCGGCATCGTGGAAAATCCGAATTGCACGTCGCCTTCCGGCAGTTGATCTTCGAGCAGCAGCTGCACTTGTCTTCCGGAAAGATCGTACAGCACAAAACGAACGTACTGCGTTTTTTCATTTTCAAATGCGATGTTCACCTGCGAGCTGAACGGGTTCGGGTAAACGTTTACCGTTGCAGCGGCCACCGGCGTTTGCGGAACACTCACGTCGGAAGAAACGCCGAGCTCGGTGATCCACGTTGCGTGTGAATGCGAGCTGGTGCTGTACATGTCATTCACCCAACACGTACCGCCGACGTCGTATTTGCGCTGGATGCCGGAGTAATCGCCCCAGCGCTCGTCGCCGTTCAGTACGTCGATGTAGCCGAGACCGGTCTTCACATTCGTGCGCGTCGAGTAGTTGCCGTTGCCGTCTGTCGTGATCGCGGAAGAACCGGCGTACGTGCTCGTGTCCGTGTGCAGGAACGCGATGATGGCGGTGTTGTCGCCTGTGCCGTAACCTGCGTACGCAATATTCGGATACGCAAATTCCAGCGACGGATCGCCGATGATATGACCGTTTACTGTTGGTGAAGTCGAAACGTTGTTGATGATGCCGTGATACACCGCGCAATGTCCTGTGGCCGTGTCCATCGTGTTGTGCACGAATTGAATATTATCGTTCTCGAGAAAAGCGCCGAGGACACGCGCATCGTTCGTGGCGAGCATGCCGTGCGTTTGATACGTGGGCTGCATCGCGTTCGGCGGCATGAAGTGCGAAAGATTGCTCACGAGCGCCGTCACCGTCACCTGTTGCCCGACGGCATTCGCAGTATCCGTCACGTGCACGAGGAACACCGTGTCGTTCGATGCATCGAGATTACGGTCGGAAAGAAAATACATGCCGGGGCCCTGGTATGTGTTCGATCCGCCTTCAACCGGGCAGAGATTGCGCACCGGGCGATTGTTGTAATTGACGCCGGTGTGCAGCTGCATGCGAAGCGTATCGCCTGCATAACCGTCCCACTTGTTGATCTGCCAGATCACGGTTTGCACGAAGCCGAGCTGCCACGACATATTATCATGCAGCAGGTTCACCGTGCAGAATAATTCCTGGTTGTTGACGGCGATCATCGGGTAATCGCTCCACAGCGTATCGTTGAGCGGGTTGCCCGGGATCGAATACAAATTGTAAGTGCCGTTCGCCGTATCGGAACGCGAGAACCCGATGAGAATGCTCGTTGCGCCTGATGAATATCCCGCAAGACAAACCAGGATAAAGCGGTTCGCTTCGGGATCGTAAATGACTTTCGGATCGTACTTCGTATTCGAATTCGCCAGCGGCAATGCCCACGAAGCGAGCGATTGCGTGCCCGCGGTAGAATTCGTCG